>NZ_JBLROB010000029.1:0-82504 GCF_047921475.1 Micromonospora sp. SL4-19 | reverse complement strand
CGGATGTCCTCGTCGCGTGCAGCTGTTTCAATGACGGACTTGGTACGTCAGGTGGCTGGCTTCCGGGGTGGCCGTCGTACTGAGCAGATCGAGTTGCGGCCCGTTGCCGCCGTCGAAAAGTGCGGTGCCGGAGCCGAGGAGAAGCGGCGCGATGTGTAGCCGCAGCCGGTCGACCAGCCCGGCCCGCAGCGCCTGCTGGATGATCGAAGCACCGCCCATGATGTGGACTCGCTTGTCAGCGGCCGCCGCGGTGGCTGCCTCGACCGCGGCAGGCACCCCGCCGGTCACGAACGTGAATGTGGTGTCGCCCTTGCGGACCTGGTCGTGCGGACGGTGGGTGACGACGAAGACCGGCATCGCGAAGAAGCCGTTCTCACTGGCCCAGCCGTCGGTGTCGTCGTACACCTGCCGGCCGGTGATGACCGCGCCCGATGCGGCGAACGTCGCTGCGATGAGCTGCTGCCCCTCCTCGTGCTGGAGCCAGGCGTGCAGACGCTCGCCGCCCCTGCCGTATCCGGGAAAGATTGCAAGGTCAGGTCCGGTGACGAACCCGTCCACTGACATGGAGATGTCCGCTTCAACGATTGCCATGCCCATGTAGACGAGCGCCGGCCGGAAACTCTCCGGTATGAACATCGGGTGGACGACGCGATGTTCGCCGAGCTGACCGGCCGGTACTACCGGGAGCTGCATGTGTACTGCTACCGAATACTCGGCTCAGTGGAGGCGGCCGAGGACCACGTGCAGGAGGTGTTCCTTCGGGCGTGGCGCGCCCGAGACCGGTTCGACGGGCGTTCGAGCGTCCGAACCTGGCTGTACCGCATCGCCACCAACACCTGCCTGGACACGCTGCGCCGGGGCGCGCCGCGGTTGCAGCCGTACCCGGATCACCTGCTCGATGAGCAACCCGGCCCCGAGGCGGTGGCGGTGGACCGGGAGACGATGTCGCTGGCATTCCTGGCGATGATCCAGTTGCTGCCGCCGCGCCAGCGCGCCGTGGTGGTCCTTCGTGACGTGCTGTCATGGTCGGCCGGCGAGGCAGCCGATCTGCTCGGCACGACGGTACGTGCCGCCAACAGTGCCCTGCACCGGGCTCGGACGACCATGCGGCAGCGATGGCCGGACGGCCGTCTGGCGTGGGCGCCTGCCGGCGAACCCGACGCGGCACAGCGGGAACTGCTGGCACGGTACATCGCCGCCCATGAGCAGGCCGATGTGGAGGCCCTGATCGAACTGCTGCGAGAGGATATCCGCCTGACCATCGAGCCGCAGGTCGGCGAATGGACCGGCCGGCCGGCCGTCGCGAGGGCACTGCGCGAGGGCATGAACCTGCCCGGCCATTGGCGGATGGTGCCGACCGCAGCCAATGGCCAACCAGCAGCCGGCGCCTACGTGCGGGCGGCCGGCCAGACCGCGTTCCGCCCGTTCGGAATCGCTGTGCTCAGCGTCGAGGCGAAAGCACTGACGGCGATCGACATGTTCGAAGACCCAAAACTGCTTACTGCATTCGGCCTGCCCACGAGCCTGTAATCCGTAACATCCGGAGGCAGCACGTCGGCGCACAGACCAGAGCCGGACTGCATCCGCCGCCCCCGGCGGCATGATCAGGTGCACTGTACTCGGCATGTGAGTGCGCGCAGGCCGCTCAGGTGCCACCGACTGTAACCAGGACGACTGAGCCGCCAAGGCCGGCTGTCGTGCATGTGCTGGGTGGACCCGTCAAGCATGTGGTGGGACTAGACAGGGCGTTCAGAACTTGGGCTCGACCGGCGAGGGCAGCATGTCGGCCCACTTGCATAGTACGTCGACGGCTTGGTCCCGGAGGGCTCCTTCGGCGACCTCTTCACGCAGGGACCGGCGCTCGACCGGTTGGGCGACTTCGCGGTAGAGCTGGAGGTCTTCGAAGCCGTAGGTGGCTACGTCGTGGCTGCTGGCTCCGAAGATCAGGCGGGGGATGCGTGCCCAGTAGCAGGCCATGAGGCACATGGGGCAGGGCTCGCTGCTGGCGTACATGACCGCGTCTTCGAACAGGTGCCGCCCTAGCTTGCTGCCCGCGTCGCGCAGGGCCATGACCTCGGCGTGTGCGGTTGGGTCTCGCAGCTCGACAACGCTGCTGGTGCCTTCACCGACGATCGCTCCCGATATGACGACGATGGCACCGAACGGGGTCTTCCCCTCGTCTTCCAGCGCGCGCCGCGAAATCTCGATTGCCCTTGCGAGGAACAGCTCGTCTTGCGTGTCTAGTTGTGAGGTCACGGTCTTCCTCCTTGCCGGCCTGGCCGCCTGCTGCCGCCTGATGCGCGCTTGGGCCAGGGCTTAAGTGGGGTGACGAATCGCAGTTCGGTCCGGTCGGCTGGATACTCGGCGTCTGAGATTTCGACGATTCTCTCGTCGGCGTCGAGCGAGATGCGTCGGCAGAAGATGAGGGGTACGCCGTCGGGCAGGCCCCAGAGTTGGGCTTCGGCGGTGGTGGGCATTCGGGCCGTTACTTCGTCAATCATGGTCATGATCTCGACGCCGACGGTCGAGAGCTGGTGTTGGGTTCCTCCCGGCCACGGCTCGTTGGCCTCATCGAGCAGCGCAGGGTTTGAGCTGACGAGCGCAACCGGCATGTAGGAGACGCTTGACGAGAGGAGTAAGCCGGTAGTCCGGTCGGTCGAGTCGTAGCGCCGACGTAGCACCAGGTCTGTCGGCTCGATTCGGAACAGGTCAGCCAAGTCCGTTCCCGCCTCGACTTGGTCGTACCGGGACCGGAACTCCTGCTCGCTGATCTGCATGTTGAGGTTGGTCTCGGCCTCGCCGACAACCGCGCGCTCGGCCTCGGGGCGGGCGGCAAGATCCTTCTCGACCTGGTGGCGCTCGGACGAGCGGATCACCTTCCGGGGCGGAACGCGGACCACGCGATCGGGGAACTGGAAGCCCAGATCACCACCGAAGGACTCCGAGGCCGCCCGGCTCCGCCACACGGCAGCGACGACCAGGAGGACGGCGACGGCAAGCGGCGCGTACGGTCGACGAAACGGCGGCAGGACGCCCCGGACCTACCCCGCCTGCCCGTCGACAACCGCACCGTCGGGCGGACCTACGAGGGTCACGCCGGGATGGTGTTCCGGCCGTCGATGTTCCTGACCCTCACCCTCGGCTCCTACGGCCGGGTGCACTCCGACGGCACCCCGGTCGACCCCGACTCGTACGACTACCGGCGGGCCGCCTGGGATGCGGTGCACTTCCCCCGCCTCCTAGACCGGTTCTGGCAGAACCTGCGCCGGGCGGTCGGCTGGAATGTGCAGTACGCGGGCGCGGTCGAACCTCAACGCCGGCTGGCTCCGCACGCGCACTTCGCCATGCGCGGCACCATCCCCCGGACACTGGTTCGCCAGGTGGCGGCTGCGACGTATCACCAGGTGTGGTGGCCGCCGGTCGACCAGCTGGTCTACGAGCCGGGGAGGGCGCCGCAGTGGGATGCCGATGCGGGTGGCTACACCGACCCGGACTCGGGTGAGCTGCTGCCGTCGTGGGATGACGCCCTGGACCTGGTCGACGCCGACCCCGACGCCACCCCGGTGCACGTCGTCCGGTTCGGCAGTCAGGTCGACGCCAAAGGCGTGCTCGCCGGCACCAAGGACGCGGACCGGTGCGTCGGCTACATCACCAAGTACCTCACCAAGCAGGCCGCCGACTGCCACGACGTCACCGCCGGCCGGCAACGGGCGCACCTCGAACGGCTCTGGCAGGAGTTACGGCACACCCCGTGTTCGGAGCGGTGCGCCAACTGGCTGCTCTACGGCATCCAGCCGAAGAAAGCCCGCACCGGGTTGAAGCCGGGCAACTGCAAGAACAAGGTCCACAAGCGGGAGACCCTCGGCATCGGCGGCCGACGCGTCCTCATCTCCCGGCAGTGGTCCGGAAAGACGCTGAGCGACCACCGAGCCGACCGGAAGGAGTGGGTCAAGGCACTGCTCGGCGTCACCACCGACGCCGACACCGCCCCCACCGGCTCCGACACCGTCCGGCACGCCTGGGAACTCGCCAAACCCACCGATCCGGACGTCCCACCCCTCGGTCACCGGGTCCTGCGGGCGATCTCCGAGCGGATCCAGTGGCGGGCGCGGCTCGACGCCGCGAGACGTGCTGCGGTCCCGCCTGATGTTTCGGCAACTGACTGCACGACGACGGGAAGCGGGGAGGTATGACGGCGGTGGATGAGGTGCTGACGGTGGAGGAAGCCGCGGCTCGGATGAAGATGAGCGCTCGCCACGTGCGCCGGCTGGTTGCGCAGCGGCGCATCGCCTTCCACAAGGTGGGGCGTAGCGTACGCCTCAAGGCTTCGGACGTTGACGCGCATGTCGACGCGGGCAGGGTGGAACCGTTCACCGTGTCCGAGGTGTGGACCGGCCTGCGGAGCGTGGCCTGATGGCGGCGCGGCGGCGTTTCGGCAGCATTCGTAAGCGTGAGTCGGGCCGGTACCAGGTGCGCTACCCGGGACCGGATGGGCGCCAGCGGTCTGCCCCGGACACGTTCGCCCGGAAGTCGGATGCCGACCGGTACCTGTCGATGGTGGAAGCGCAGATGACGCGCGGGGAGTGGATCGATCCTGAGCGTGCGCGGGTCACGCTGGCGGACTACGCGGAGCGGTGGATCGGGCAACGCCCTGGGCTGCGTCCTCGGACGGTGGCCCTGTACCGGTGGCTGCTCGGCAAGCACATCACGCCGTACCTGGGCGGGGTGGAGCTGAGCCGGTTGGATACGCCGATGATCCGTGAGTGGCGGGCGAGACTGCTCGGCAACGGCGTCTCGGAGACGATGGCGGCGAAGGCATATCGGCTGCTGCGGGCCGTGCTGATGACGGCGGTCAACGAGGACGAGCTGCTGCGCAAGAACCCGTGCCGGATTCCGGGTGCGGATCAGGAGAAGCCGGCGGAGCGGCCTGTGCTCACGCTCGCCCAGGTGCTCAAGCTCGCGGAGTTGGTGGACGAGCGGTACCGCGCCCTGGTCCTGGTGACCGCGTTCGCCTGTCTGCGGTGGGGTGAGGTGTCCGCGCTGCAGCGGCAAGACGTCGATGCCGACGCCGGGGTGGTCCGCGTTCGGCAGACGTTCACCGAGGTACGTGGCGTCGGGATGGTCCTCGGGCCGCCGAAGTCGCGTGCTGGTCGGCGTGCCGTGTCGGTGCCGGCGGCGATCCTGCCGGCTCTGCGTGAGCACCTGGCGGCGTTCGTCGATGACAACCCGGAAGCGTTGGTGTTCACCACGCCTTCGGGCCGGCCGATCTGGCGCGGCAACCTGAACAAGGTCATCGGCTGGTCGTCGGCGGTCGGCAAGCTCGGCGTGCCGGGTCTGCACTTTCATGATCTGCGGCACTCGGGTAACACGATCGCGGCGCGGACGGGCGCGAGCACCCGGGAACTGATGGCCCGGATGGGTCATGACTCGCCCCAGGCGGCCATGATCTACCAGCACGCCACCTCTGAGGCGGATCGGGCCATCGCCCAGGCGGTGAGCGACGCTGTGAAGGCCGAGCGCAAGAAGGCCAAGAAGTCGGCGGCCGGTCCCTCGGACAAGGCCAAGGGCAAGGGCAAGAAGGCTGGTAAGAAGCGTGGCTAGTGGCCCGTGGATGGCCCATCGGGCGCTGGTGGCCCGTGGAACATCGAAGGCCCTGACCGGGACTTGCGTCCTGATCAGGGCCTTTCGGCTGGAGCGGGTGACGGGAATCGAACCCGCACTGTCAGCTTGGGAAGCTGATGTTCTGCCATTGAACTACACCCGCAGGCGGCACCACTCTACCTGAGGTCACCGGCGCCGTGCACGCAGGTATCCCCGGCGCGCCCTCCGGCCCCGTTAACCACCACCCCGACGCGATCTTGAAATCACTCGAGTCCGTGACCGAGCAGGAAGTTTCACCACGGCAACATATGGCTATTTTCAAGTTCATCGATTGGATGTAGCGTCACCCCCACGTTCTCAGCCACGGCGTGACACACCCCCCTGTCGCGCCGCCAGAAAGAGGTGGGCCCATGGGACTCCGTCCCAACCTGCTGACCCGGCGTACCGCCGGCGTCGCGTCGACGACCCTCGCGCTGCTGCTCAGCACCGCCGCGGTGGGGGTCGTCCCGGCCGCTTCGGCCTTCTCCGCCGCCCCGGCGCGGAGCTGCGTCGAGCCGGCAGACGTCCACTCGGACGCCCGGGTGAAGGCTGGCGCGCACGCCAAGCACGAGCCGAACGAGCTGACCGCCGCGCAGGTGCGCGAGCGCGAGGCGGACCTCGCAGCCGTGGTGGCCGAGCGGGCCAGGTTCCGGGCCGGCGCCGGAGCCGCGCCCCTGGCGACCGTGACCATCCCGGTGGTCGTCCACGTCATCCAGCGGGACAGCACCCGGGCCGGTGGCAACATCCCGGACTCGATGATCAACCAGCAGATCAGCGTGCTGAACCAGGCCTACAGCGGTGGGACCGGTGGCGCCGCCACCGCCTTCGGGTTCCAGCTTCAGAAGATCAACCGGGTCACCAACCCGTCCTGGTACCCGATCATCTCGGGCTCGTCGGCGGAGCGGTCCATGAAGACCTCCCTGCGCGAGGGTGGCAAGAACACCCTGAACATGTACCTGGGCGAGCTGAGCGACGGACTGCTCGGCTGGGCGACCTTCCCGAAGAAGCAGCTGGACAAGATGGACGGCGTGGTCGTGCTCAGCGAGTCGCTGCCCGGCGGCACTGCCACCAACTACAACCAGGGCGACACGGGCACCCACGAGATCGGCCACTGGCTGAACCTCTACCACACCTTCCAGGGTGGCTGCTCCGGCTCGGGCGACGGCGTCTCCGACACCCCGGCTGAGGCGTCGCCGGCATACCAGTGCCCGACCGGGCGGGACACCTGCGCCACGGCCGGCCTGGACCCGATCACCAACTTCATGGACTACACCTACGACTCATGCATGTACCAGTTCACTCCTGGTCAGGCGAGCCGGATGCTGACCGCGTGGAACGCCTACCGCGCGGCGTAGCAGCCCAGCACGGCAAGCCGGTGCCGGCCCCTCATCGACGGGGCCGGCACCGGCTTTGCGGCCTCAGGCGGCCGGGCGGCGGGTGTCAAAGCCGTGGCGACCACGCCGGGCCTTGGGAGGGGCGGCCGCCTGTCGGGTCGAGCCGGTCGCCTGCGGGTCGAGCCAGACCCGCACCTGCGGCCGGCCCTCGCCGGGGTGAATGGCCTGGTCGCGCCGGGTCAGCATCGCCACGTCGACAGTGAACTCGAACAGCCGCCAGTCAACCTGTGGCGCGGCCCGGCCGATCTCGGCCACCCGGGCCACGGTGGCCGGGTCGGTCACCGTGCGAACGCGACCCGCGACGTACGCCTCGTCGTCGCTCTCCTCGGGCGGGAACGAGTGCAGCGCGTAGCGGCCGTCGCGCTCGAGGTCGCGGCGCTTCGGCGAGTCGATGACGAAGCAGTAGAGCCCGTCGTCGGTGATGACCGGGGACACCGGATGGACCCGGGGGCCGCCGTCGGCGCGGACCGTGGCGAGGTAGCCGAAACCCGGCCCGTACTGCTGCAGGAGAAGGCGGATCTCGCCGGCGAGTCGGGGCTCGTCGGCGGCGAATTCGGACCAGGAAGCCATGCGGACATTCTATCGAACAGGCGTACGAAAATGTGGTCCGACACGCAGTTCACGCGTACTGGTCGCTATGGTGTTCCGATGCTGCTCTCCGACCGCGACCTGGTCTCCGAGATCAAGGCGGGCGCGCTCGCGCTGGAGCCCTTCGAGCCTACGCTGGTGCAACCGTCCAGCATCGACGTACGCCTGGACAAGCTCTTCCGGGTCTTCAACAACCACCTCTACACGCACATCGACCCGGCCGTTCAGCAGGACGAGCTGACCTCGATGGTGGAGGTGCCCGAGGGTGAGCCGTTCGTGCTGCACCCGGGCGAGTTCGTGCTCGCCTCCACGCTCGAGGTGATCTCGCTGGGCGACCAGCTCGCCGGGCGGCTCGAGGGCAAGTCCAGCCTGGGCCGGCTCGGGCTACTCACCCACTCGACCGCCGGCTTCATCGACCCAGGCTTCTCCGGGCACGTCACGCTGGAACTGTCCAACGTGGCGAACCTGCCGATCACCCTCTGGCCGGGCATGAAGATCGGACAGCTCTGCATCTTCCGGCTCTCCTCGCCGGCCGAGCACCCGTACGGCTCCGAGGTCTACGGATCGCGCTACCAGGGGCAGCGCGGGCCCACCGCGAGCCGCTCCTGGCAGAATTGGCGCACCTGGCCCACCCGCTGAGCAAGCCGCCGGCTGCCAACAGGGCCCCTTCCTAAGAAGGGGCCCTGCCCGCACCTCAGCCTGGGCGGCCGTAGCTGTTGATCTGGCCGTCCTCGACGCGTTTCATCGTGATCGGCTTGCCGGACTGGGAGGCGTGCACCACCCAGCCGCCGCCGACGTACATCGCGACGTGGTGCAGGTCGCTGTAGTAGAAGACCAGGTCGCCGGGGCGCAGCTCGCTGCGGCTGACCCGCCGGGTGACGTCGTGTTGCTGCCGCGCGTTGTGCGGCAACGAGACCCCGGCCTTGTCCCAGGCCGCCATGGTCAGCCCGGAGCAGTCGTAGTGGTCCGGGCCCGCGGCACCCCAGACGTAGATCTTGCCGATCTGGGCGCAGGCGAACTTGACCGCCACCCCGGCGGGACCACCCGGGTAGCCGGCCGGGCACGGCGCCGGGCGCAGCGGCCCGCCGCCACCGTTGCCGTACACCTTGAGCCGCAGCTTCTGGAGCCGGGCGATCTCGGCGTCGATCTGCTTCTTCTTGGCCGCGAGCTGGGCCTCGGTACGGGCCAGCTGGCTGATCATGTCGTCCAGCGGCTTCTTCTTCGCGGCCAACTGGTCGCGCAGGTCGGCCACGGCCTGCACCTGCTGCTGTTGGCGGTGCGCGAAGCGGTCAAGCAGTTCCAGGCTGTCGACCATCTCGCCCGGCGACTGGCTGCCCAGCAGCGCGTTCACCGTGGAGAGGTTGTCACCCTTGTACGCGTCGGCGGCGAGGCCGCCGACCTGCCCGAGGGCCTGGTCGACCTGGGCCTGCAGCGGGGCGATCTGCTTGGCCAGCGCGGTGGCCTGCTTACGTTTGGCGGCGAGGCTCTCGCGGGTGGCGTTGACCTGTTCGATGATCGGTTCGAGCTTGTTCCAGTCCTGGTCGATCTGGCGCTCGATCTCGGTGACTGACGGATCGGCGTGGGCCGCTGTGGCGCCACCGGTCAGGACGACGGCGGTGCCGACCAGTGCGGCGAGGGCGGTGGTGATGCGGGACCAGCGTGAACGCGGCGCAGCCGTCGACCGGTCGACCGACCGGACCGACGGTGGCCGCGGGGCATGGTATGCCACCGGGCTCCGTACTCCTTCTTGCGTGACCGCCTACCGGGTTAGCTGACGGGTTCGGGCGGGAAGGGAGCCGCCCTACCGCACCGCGGTGCGGATTCACCCCAGATACCTGGGTCCCCGGCTCGCCCGGAGGCGACTCGGCGGTGTCCGACCGTCACCACCCGGGTTGGACGGTGAACCTACCGGTCGACGATTGACCAGAGTAGGGACCGCCGTTATCAATCCGCAACCCGCGACGCCGTGACACTCCGTACGTAAATTCGCGAACCCGCCCAAGGCGATGAAGATTTCTTTCGGGACACATCATTACCTGGAAAGCTATTGACCGGGAGCCATGCGCGGAGTGAGCTTGAGGAAGCAGTGACCCCCATCCCGATCCGGAGGTTCCATGCACCTCTCAAGCCTGCCCTCGCGCAGACGGATACTGCTGGCCGCCGCCGTCGCGGCGGCCACCGCCATCGTGACCACCGGTCCGGTGGCCGCCGAGCCACTCACCACCGGGACCACCGAACCAACCGACCGACAGCAGCAGTACTCCGCGGCGGCCGCGGAGTACGGCGTGCCGCACAGCGTCCTGCTCGGCGTCTCGTACCTGGAGTCCCGTTGGGACACCCACCTGGGCCAGCCGAGCACCAGCGGCGGCTACGGGCCGATGCACCTGACCGACGCGGAGCAGGTCGCCTCGACCCCGTCCAGCGCCCACGTCGACGAGAACGAGGACCCCCGGGGCGACGACTCCCGACCGCTGGCCCTCGACCCCGCGATCGCGGCGCGGCCGAGCGGTGACGTGCTGCCGCAGGCATCCCTGCAGACCGTCGACGCCGCCGCCACGCTCACCGGCATCGCGGCGGAGACGCTGCGCACCGACGCCGCCGCCAACATCCGGGGCGGGGCGGCGCTGCTCGCGTCGTACCAGAAGGCGCTCGGCGGCGCGGTCGGCGCCGGCAGCGACCCGGCGGCCTGGTACGGCGCGGTGGCCCGGTATTCCGGCGCGGACACCGAGGACGCCGCGGCGGCCTTCGCCGACGAGGTGTACGACCAGATCGGCCAGGGGGCCAGCCGGACCACCGACGACGGCCAGCAGGTGACCCTCGTGGCCACCACCGTGACGCCGGACCAGTCCGGGCTGCACAAGCTCGGGCTGCGCCGCGCCGAGCGGCCGGACGGCCTGGAGTGCCCGGTCCGCCTCGCCTGCGAGTGGGTCCCCGCGCCCTACGCGAAGTACGGCCCGGGTTCCGGCGACTACGGCAACCACGACCTCGGCGACCGGCCTGCCCAGCAGAAGATCGAGTACATCGTCATCCACGACACCGAGGGCTACTTCGGCCCGAGCGTGAAGCTGGTCCAGGACAAGACCTACCTGGGCTGGCATTACACGCTGCGCTCGGTGGACGGTTACGTCGCCCAGCACATCAAGGCGAAGAACGTCGGCTGGCACGCCGGCAACTGGTACGTCAACGCCAAGTCCATCGGCATCGAGCACGAGGGCTTCGCCGGTCACGGCACCTGGTACACCGAGGCGATGTACCGGACCTCGGCCAAGCTGGTCCGGCACCTGGCGCTGAGGTTCCAGATCCCGCTGGACCGGCAGCACATCCTGGGCCACGACAACGTCCCCGGCATCACCGCCGGAAACGTGGCCGGGATGCACTGGGACCCGGGCCCGTACTGGGACTGGTCGCACTACTTCGACCTGATGAAGGCGCCGTTCAAGGGCACCGGCACCCCGAACACCGGCCTGGTCACCATCGACCCGGCGTACGCCAGCAACCAGCCGGCCTTCTACGGCTGCAACCAGCAGCCTCCATTCCCACCGGGAGAAGGTGCGCCCCCGACGGCCGAGCCCTGCCCGCTGCGCGGCTCCTCCTCGGTCATCCTGCGCACCGCACCCAGTCCGGCCGCGCCGCTGGTCAATGACCTGGGGCTGCAGCCGAACGGCAAGCCGAACACCATGTTCATCAAGGATCACGGCGCCCGCGCCTCGGCCGGTCAGACGTACGCCCTCGCCGGCATCCAGGGCGACTGGACGGCGATCTGGTACCTCGGCCAGAAGGCGTGGTTCTACAACCCGGCCTCGGCGCCGACGGCGAAGTGGGCGAACGGCTTCGTGGTGACCCCCAAGCCGGGCAAGACCACCATTCCGGTTTACGGGCGCGCCTACCCGGAGCGGGCGGCCTACCCGGCCACCATCCCGTACCAGGCCATCTCGCCGCTGCAGTACACCTTCCCGGCGGGCCAGCGGTACGCGGTCGGCGGCATCCTGCCGGGTGAGTACTACCGGGCCGTCTCGTTCGACGGTTCGGTGCCGGGTGACCGGACTGTGGTCCGCGGCGCCAACCAGTACGTGCAGGTCCAGTTCGGCCATCGGGTGATGTACGTGAACCTCGACGACGTGCAGATCCTGCCGGGCGCGGTCGGCTCGCCCGCCTGACCGACCTGACGCCGAAGGCCCCCGGTCCACTTCTTGGACCGGGGGCCTTCGTGCTGGGCGAAAGGGTCAGTAGGGCCGGCGGAAGCCGGCAATCCCTGACCCTTGGTTGTTGATGTTGCTCACCTGAACCGGCTTGCCGGTCCGGGGTGCGTGCACCATCAGCCCGTTGCCGAGGTAGAGGCCGACGTGATGCAGATCGGAGCCGAAGAAGACCAGGTCACCGGGGCGGGCGTCGGCCCGGGCGATGGCCCTGCCCTCCTTCCACTGCGCGCCGGTGAAGTGGGTCAGCGAGATCCCGGCCGCCTTGTAGGCGTACTGGGTGAGGCCGGAGCAGTCGAACGAGTTCGGGCCGGTGGCACCCCACACGTACGGGTCACCGACCTGGGCGCAGGCCGTCTTGATAGCGGTCTGGGCGGCGCTGCCGAGCACACCGTCGATCTTCGGACAGCCCTCGACGCGTACCGAGGTCTTCGGCAGCATCGCGGTCAGCCGCTTGATCTCGGCGTCGATCTGCTTCTTCGTCGCCGCCAGCTCGTCCTGCTGCTTGATCTCCTCGGCGATGAGCGCGTCCAGCTTCTGCTTCTGGCGGTTGTACTTGTCGCGGGTGGCGAGCACGCCGGCGATCTGCTTTCGCTGCTGCTGGGCCAGCCGGTCGAGCATGACGAGCTGCTCACCGAGGACGCCCGGCTTGCTGCTCACCAGCAGGGCGCCGATCTCCTGCGAGGGGCCGCGCATGTAGTAGTGGGCGGCGATGTCGCCGACCCGGTTCATCGCCAGGGCCGACTCCAGCTCCAGCGGCACCATCTTCTTCTGAAGGTCCGCCGACTTCTTCTTGTTGACCTTGAGCTGGGACCGGACCTTGTTGTAGTTCTCGATGGTGGGTTCGAGCTTTTCCCACTGCTTGTCGATCTGCGCGTCGATCTCATCCACGGTCGGCGGCGCCGCGTGCGCCGGCGCCGCCAGCAGCCCGGCACCGACCGCGACGGCCGCGACCAGGGTGAGGAGACGGCGTACTACCCGGCGGGCTCCGACCGGTCGGAGGGGCGGCTGGCTCGGGGCGTGGCTATCGGGGGGCAGGGTTGCCACCGGCACGGACTCCTTTGCAACCGACCGCCGGGCGCCTCGCGAGAGGGAAGGTCGAGGCAGACGACCACAGCGGTCGGTGCCCCACATTAGGGAAGGCAAGGGGTTGAATCAAGGCGACCTTTTGCTCAATCACCTCTGCGCGATCGCTTGAGTACCAAGGGTATTCATTTACTTTCCAACGATTGCGGTCAATACGTCGTCGAGGGTCACCACGCCCAGGGGTCGGCGGCCGTCACTCACCAGGACCATGTGCCGTCGCTCGCGGCGCATCGAGAGCAGCAGGTCGGCCAGCGTGCGATCGGGCGGCACCACCGCCAGCGGCCGGTAGACCTCGGCGGGCACCGGCGCCCGGCGGCTCGCGCCCGCGTACCCGAGCACGTCCTTCACATGGACGAAGCCGAGGACCCTTCGGGTGGACCGCTGCACCACCGGAAAACGCGACCGGCCGGTACGCGTCGCCAGCACCTCCAGCGAGGCCGGCGAGACGTCCTCGGCCACCGTGGTCACCGTCCACCAGGGCTGCAGCGCATCCGCCGCCGTACGGCTGTGCAGCGCCAGCGCGCCGGTGATCCGGGCGTGCTCCTCGGCGTCCAGCAACCCCTCGGTACGCGCCTGGGAGACCAGGCCGGCCAGCTCCTCCGCCGTGAACACCGTCTTCACGGCGTCCGTCGCCTCGATCCGCCACCACCGCAGGACCTGCCGCGCCGACCACTTCATGGCCAGCAGCAGCGGCTTGGTGGCCAGGCAGAACGCCAGCATCGCCGGACCGAGCCAGAGCGCCGACGGCTCCGGGCCGGCCAGGGTGATGTTCTTCGGCACCATCTCGCCGACCACGGTGTGCAGGAAGACCACCACGCCCAGGGCGATCACGAACGCCACCGGGTGCACCGCGGAGGCCGGCAGGCCGAGCGCCTCGAACGGCGCCTCAAACAGGTGGGCC
This sequence comes from Micromonospora sp. SL4-19, assembly GCF_047921475.1. Classification (NCBI taxonomy): domain Bacteria; kingdom Bacillati; phylum Actinomycetota; class Actinomycetes; order Micromonosporales; family Micromonosporaceae; genus Micromonospora; species Micromonospora sp. SL4-19. Next base: position 68,699 of record NZ_JBLROB010000029.1, on the reverse strand, counting down.
AACGCCGGTTCGGCGATCGCGCCGAGGCCGAGCGAGCAGACCGTGATGCCGAGCTGCGCTCCGGCGATCATCAGCGGGATCTGGTTCATCGCCGCCAGCGCCCACCGGGCCCGCTTGGAGCCCGCCGCGAGCGGCTCGATCACCGTACGGCGGGAGGCGATCAACGCGAACTCGCTGCCCACGAAGAAGGCGTTGCCGAGCAGCAGCAGGACCGCGACCAGCAGCTCAGGCATCGTCGTCAGGCTCCTCGGGGCGGACCACCCGGACCTGCTCGACGCGGTGCCGCTCGACCTCGACGACGGTGAACTCGTACCCGCCGTCCTCGACGGTCTCCCCGGGGACCGGGATGTGCCCGAGCCGGGCCATCAGGAAGCCCGCCAGGGTCTCGTACGGCCCCTCGGGCAGCCGGAAGCCGGTCTGCTCGATCAGCTCGTCCTCGCGCAGCACCCCGTCCACCAGGACGGTGCGCTCGCCGCCCGGCACGGTCAGCTCGACCGGCCCGAGGTCGTCCACCGCGTCCGGATCGAACTCGTCGGCGATCTCGCCGACCAGCTCCTCGACCAGGTCCTCCACGGTCACCACGCCGTCGGTGCCGCCGTACTCGTCGACCACGATCGCCAGGTCCGCGCCGGCGCTCTTCAGCGCCGCGAGCACGCCGTCGAGATCGAGGCTCTCGGGGACGTACACCGGCTCGCGGGCGACCGCGGCGACGGTCGTCGCCGCCCGGCGCGCCAGCGGCACGCCGAGCGCATCCGGCACCCCGGCGACCCCGGTGACCAGGTCCAGCGTCTCCTCGTAGACCGGAAACCGGGTACGGCCGGTCTCCCGGGACAGGTCCAGTAGCTCGGCGACCGTGGCGGTGGCCCGCAGCGCGATCACGTCCACCCGGGGGGTCATCGCCTCGGCGGCCCGCTTGTCGCCGAAACGGATGGTCCGGCGCAGCAGCATCGCGGTGTCGGGGGGCAGCGCGCCGGCGCGGGCCGAGATCGCCGCGAGCAGCCCCAACTCCTCCGGGGACCGGGCGCTGGCCAGCTCCTCCTGCGGCTCCACACCGAGCCGGCGGACCAGTCGGTTCGCCGAGTTGTTGAGCAACCGGATCAGCCAGCCGAACGTCCGGGCGAAGGCCCGCATCGGCCCGGCGGTGCTGAGCGCTGCCGGCATCGGCCGGGCCAGCGCCAGGTTCTTGGGCACCAGCTCGCCGAAGAGCATCGAGATCAGCGTGGCCAGCGCCAGGGCGAGCAGCCCGCTGAACCGTTCCGCGCCGCCGACCGGGCGCAGCAGCGGGGCGAAGATCCGGGCCAGGGCCGGCTCGGCGAGGTAGCCGGTGAGCAGTGCGGTGATGGTGATGCCGAGCTGCGCCCCGGAGAGCTGGAAGGAGAGCTCGCGCAGCGCCCGGCGTACGGTGACGGCCTGGCCGTCGCCCTCGCCGGCCCGCCGGTCGATCTCCGCACGGTCGACGGTCACCAGGGCGAACTCGGCCGCGACGAAGAACGCGTTGCCGGCGGTCAGCAGGACGAAGCCGATCAGGGGCAACAGCGCGGTGACCAACAGGCCGTCGATTTTCGCCTCACCTCGGACGGGATTCTCCCACGGGTGTGCCCGGCGCACGAGTTTCGCCAAGCGCGGGGTGGAGACCCCGCTGTAGCGTGAGGGCATGGATCCACTCACGCTCGCCGATGAACTCGTCCTGCTCGCGTACGACGACGCCGGGGTCAACCGGCTCGGCCGACCTGCCCTCGACCACGGCCTGGCCGGCGCCGTGCTGGTCGAGCTGGCGCTCGCCCAGCGCGTTGACCTGGCCGACGACCGGCTCGTGGTCCGCGATCCCGCCCCGACCGGGCAGCCGCTGCTCGACACCGCCCTCGCCACCATCGGCGCGGACCGGCGGCGACGCAGCCCGAAGGACTGGATCCCGCGCCTGGCCAAGGGCCTACCCGACCAGGTGCTGGCAGGCCTCGTCGCGGCGGGCGTGCTGCGCCGCGAGGAGGACCGGGTGCTCGGGGTCTTCCCACGCACCCGCTATCCGTCTCCGAACGCGGCAGAGCCGCCGGCGGAGGCGGCGGCCCGGCAGCGGATGACTGCCGCGTTGATGAGCGACGGCGCGGTGGATGCCCGGACGGCGGGGCTGCTGGCGCTGACCCGGGCGGTGGGACTGGACCGCCGCCTCTTCCGCGAGGTGCCGAAGGAGCGGCTCAAGACCCGCCTTGACGAGATCGCCGCGGGCGACTGGGCATCCGCGGCGACGAAGAAGGCGATCGAGCAGACGCAGGCCGCGCTGCTGGCCGCCACCACCGCAGCCACCGCGGCCGCCATCGTGGCGAGCAGCTGACGGACCAGGACGGCGGTGGCACCCCTGGGGGTGCCACCGCCGTCGCGGCTCAGGTCGTCCCGGCGTACGCCTCAGCCGGCGACCGGCTCGGCCTCCTTGCCGCCGTGGGCGCTCTCCGGCTTGACGGAGCGGAGCAGCACGCTGGCCACGTCGATCACCTCGACCTGCTCGCCGGCACCCTTGCCGTTGACCCCGTCGTTCAACATCGTCGAGCAGAACGGGCAGCCGACCGCGATGGTCTTCGCCCCCGTGGACATGGCCTCCTCGACCCGGTCCACGTTGATCCGCTTGCCGATCTTCTCCTCCATCCACATCCGGGCACCGCCGGCACCGCAGCAGAAGGAGCGCTCGCTGTTACGCGGCATCTCGATCAGGCCGCTGTCGCGGCCCGCAGCGGAGGCGGCGGCTGCGCCACCCGGGGCGCCGCCGAGGGCGGCGCCCAGCACCTCGCGTGGCGGGGTGAACACCCGGTTGTGCCGACCCAGGTAGCAGGGGTCGTGGTAGGTCAGGCCGCCGTCGACCGGCTGCACCGGGGTGAGCTTGCCGGTGGCGACCAGGTGGGCCAGGAGCTGGGTGTGGTGCACCACCTCGAACTCGCCGCCGAGCTGCCCGTACTCGTTGCCCAGCGTGTTGAAGCAGTGCGGGCAGGTGGCGACGATCTTGCGCTTGCTCTTCTCCCGGCCCTCGAACGCCTCGTTCAGCGTCTCGACGTTCTGCTGGGCGAGCATCTGGAAGACGAACTCGTTGCCGATCCGGCGGGCCGGGTCGCCGGAGCAGGTCTCGCCCTCACCCAGGATGGCGAACTTTACGCCGGCCTCGTTGAGTAGCGTGGCCACCGCGCGGGTGGTCTTCTTGGCCCGGTCCTCGAACGCGCCGGCGCAGCCGACCCAGAACAGGTACTCGAAGTCCTCGACCTCGCCGACCCGCGGCACCTCGAAGCCCAGGCCCTTGGTCCAGTCCTCGCGGGTGTTCTGCGGGGCACCCCACGGGTTGCCCTTGTTCTCCAGGTTGCGCAGCATGACGCCGGCCTCGGACGGGAAGCTCGACTCGATCAGCACCTGGTAGCGGCGCATGTCGACGATGTGGTCGACGTGCTCGATGTCCACCGGGCACTGCTCGACGCAGGCGCCGCAGGTGGTGCAGGACCAGAGCACGTCCGGGTCGATGACGCCGCCCTCCTCGGCGGTGCCGATCAGCGGCCGGTCCGCCTCGGCCAGCGCCAACACGTCGACGCCGGCGAGCTGCTCCTGCGTGGCCTTCTCCTCGCCGGTCAGGTCCTTGCCCCCGCCGGCCAGCAGATACGGGGCCTTGGCGTAGGCGTGATCGCGCAGGCTCAGCACGAGCAGCTTCGGCGACAGCGGCTTGCCGGTGTTCCAGGCCGGGCACTGCGACTGGCAGCGGCCGCACTCGGTGCAGGTGCTGAAGTCCAGCAGGCCCTTCCAGGTGAACTGCTCGACCTGGGCGACGCCGAACTGGTCCTTCTCCGGGTCGGCCTCCTCGAAGTCGAGCGGCTTTCCGTTGCTCATCATCGGCCGCAGCGGGCCGAGGCCGGACCCGGCCGGCTTCTCCGGGTCGCGCTTGAAGAAGATGTTGGGGAACGCCAGGAAGCGGTGCCAGGCGACGCCCATGGTCACGTTCAGCGAGATCACGATGAGCCAGGTCATCGAGATGGCGATCTTGACGAGGCCGGCGACGCTGACACCGGCCTCCCAGGCCGGGAGCGTGTTGCCGATCGCGTGGCTGACCGGGGTGGCCCAGACCGGGTACTCGAAGTGGTCGGTGGCGACCTTGAAGCCCCGGATGAGGAAGCCGAAGATCAGGACCAGCAGCACGACCCACTCGACGAAGTAGCCCTGCCACATGGTGGAGCCGGTGAACCGGGAACGGCGGCCGGGCCGGGCGGGCCGGTTGCTCAGCCGGATCGCCATCAGCACCAGGATGCCGATCAGACCGAAGACGCCGATGATCTCGGTGGCCAGGCCGAAGATCGTCCAGTGTCCGATGATCGGAAGGCCGCCGCCGGGGGTCACCACCTCGAAGTACGCCTCGAGCACCAGCAGCGACAGCACGATGAACGCGACCATCACGAACCAGTGCGCGGCGCCGACCACGCTCCACTTGAGCATGCGGGTGTGACCGGCGGTCTCCACCAGCATCTTGCTCGTGCGGGCGCCCTTGTCGGTGAAACGCTCCGGCGCCGGTTGCCCGAGCCGGATGACTGCCACCATCTTCATGACCGCGCGTACCGCAAGCCCCACCGCCACGGCGGTGATGGCGGCCGCGAGGATCGTGGTGACGATCTGGACGCTGCCCATCGAGTTGGCCTCCCGGTCTGCTGCCTGTCGAGCGGCTCGGCGACCGGGGACGGTTCAGGGCGTGGCCGGCATTCCGCCGTCACCCTGACCCGACCGGCCGATGACCTCGCTCCGCTCGGTCATGCAGTGCAGCCTACGCGCAAGGTTACCCATCAGTAACGTGAGTCATCTCGCACCTGGCCACGCCGCCCTGCCGACACCTTAGGTGGACCGGGCTGCACGTGCCGGGCAGGGGCGTCGCGGCGTGACGTACATCCATGCGCGGGCGCGGCGGAATCGGTCAGTGGAGGGCGACCCGGGCGGGGCAGGGCGACGGCCCGGCCTCCGCACGGGAAACCGGGCCGACCGTCGACCTGGTCAGCGCCAGCGGGAGAGCAGGACCAGCGAGGCGACCATCGCACCGAAGCCCACCGCGAGGTTCCAGTAACCCCACGACAGGACCGGATAAGCCTGCTCAGAGAGGTAGTAGGTGACCAGCCAACCGATTCCGACAACGATCAACGCGACGGCGGTGACGGGCAGCCAGACCGGGCTAGGCTTGCGCGTCGCCGCGGTCGCCGTTGGACGCACGTCCGTCGGCGGGGTGTACACCTTCTTCTTGCGGACCTGAGACTTGGGCACGACGCTCTCCAGAGGGGGGTACGACCTCGTCCGGCCTGACAACCGGGCGCGAGGGCGACGGTCCATGGCCAATAATGTTCGACAGCTAGCGTAGTCCGGACTGACCGTCCAGGCCACGAATGGGGTCAGGCCGGTGCACGGAGTGACCGAAAAGGGTGGGACTTTTCGGGTCGAGCACCCCGGTTCGCGTCATCGCGGGCCGGAACGAGACGACGGGAAGGGGAACGCCCGGTGGAGTACACATCCGGCGCCGCCTCCTGGCGGAAGGTTCTCCGGCGGGCGACCGCCGTGCTGCTTCCCAGGCGATCATGGCAGCGCCGCCCGGGCTGGTCGATCGGCGTACCGGTGATCGCCGCCGCAGCCGGGCTGCTCTTCACCACGACCGCGACCACCGCAGGCGGCACCGCGCTGCGGGAGGACCGCCGGCCCCAGCTCACCCAGTTGATCGAGGCCCGGCGTGAGCAGGTCGCGGCGAGCGAGCAGAAGGCCGCCCGGCTGCGCGCCGAGGTCGAGGACCAGACCGCCGCCCTGGCCGACACCGACGGCCCGATCAAGGCGCAGCGGGACCGGGCCGCCGCCAGCCGGCAGGCTGCCGGATTCACCGCGCTCACCGGCACCGGGGTCACCATCGAGCTGAACGACGCGGCCCGGCGGGCCGACCAGCCCCTGCCCAAAGGTGCCAGCTACGACGACCTGGTCGTCCACCAGGGCGACGTCCAAGCGGTCGTGAATGCGCTCTGGGCGGGCGGAGCCGAGGCCATGTCAATCATGAATGTCCGTGTGCTCAGCACCAGCGCGGTACGCTGCGTCGGTAACACCCTGCTGCTGCACGGCCGGGTTTACTCCCCCCCTTTCAAGATCGTGGCAATCGGCGACCCCGCCGCCCTTCAGCGGGCGCTCGCTGACTCAGAGGGAGTGCGGTTGTTCAGGGAAGCTGTCGACCACTACCAGCTGGGATACATGGAGAACGTCTCCACGGTCACCGTGCCGGCGTTCGAGGACTCGACGGCTCTGCAGTCCGCGCAGGTGGCCAGGTGACGCCGGACGACTCCCGGGAACCGGACGGGCGCCACCGCGACCGCAGCGAGGATCCGACCGCGTTCATGCCGAAGGTCGACCGCCCGGCTCCCGCCCCCGCTCGACCCGCGCTCGACCTGCCGTGGCCGGAGCCGGCCGCACCTCGGTCGCCCACCCACCGCCCGGCCGCCGGCTCGCCGGCTTCCCTCCCGCCGCCGCCGGCCTGGCCCGGTGCTTCCCAGGCAGGCCCGCCGGCATCCGCCGGTCCGGAGCGGCCCACGGCCGCCCACCACGAGCGACGGCCGCCGACCCCGCCGGAGGAGCGTGCTGTCGCCCACCACGACCGGCGTCCACCGTCTTCCGGCCGGGAGCCGGGCCGCCCGGACGGCCCGCCGCCCGCCACTGGCCCCGACCTGCGCCCGTCGCCCGGGGCCTGGACGGCCGCGGAGCCGACCCGGCGCCACGGTCCCGCCGAGCAGCCCCGCCGCTGGACCGAGGACCGGGCCGGGGCCGGCCCGCACGTGAACCCGCCTGGAGGCCGGTCAGACCGGCGGCCGGGCCCGGCCGGGCCGGGTGGCGCCCCGGAGGCACCCGGCCGCCGGGGCACCGCCGAGCCCACCGCCCGCCCGACCGCCGCGATACGGCCGGCCGCTCCGGGTGACGCACCGACCGCATTCATCCCCCCCGCCGGCAACCGGCCGGAGCGCCGGCCCGCCGGAAGCCGGCCCGGTGGCTCGGCGGTGGACCCGGGGGCGACCGCCCTGATCCCCGCCGTCACCGGCCGGCCGGCGCCCAACCCGGCACTGGACTCGACGGCGCTGATGGGTGCCGTGCCCCCGGTCCAGGACAGCGGTGACGGCGACGTGCCCGACACCCCCGCCCAGCCGCCACGCCCGCGTCGCGGCGAGCGGGTGGTGCAGCTGCGCCCCGAGCAGACCGGCGAGGGCTACAAGAGCGTCTATTCCGAGCTGACCCGGCCCACCGTCGGCTCGCGGCTTCGTACCGTCGTGCGGGCGAGCGGCGAGGTGCTGATCACCTTCGGCCTGGTCGTGCTCCTCTTCGCCGGATACGAGATCTGGGGCAAGACCGTGATCGTCGACGCCCACCAGAACGACCTGAACAGCCAGCTCGCCCAGGAATGGGCAGGCGATCCGACGGTTGCCCCGACCGGCCCCACTCCGAAGCCCAAGCCACCGGTTGAGGGCAAGCCCGTCGCGGGGCTCTACATCCCCAAGCTCGACAAGCACTGGGTGGTGGTCGAGGGGGTCAGCCCGGCCGACATCCGGTACGCCCCGGGTCACTACCCGAAGAGCGCCCTGCCGGGCCAGGTGGGCAACTTCTCCGTCGCCGGGCACCGCATCCGCGCCACCTTCTGGCGGCTGGACGAGCTGCGCTCCGGCGACGCCATCGTGGTCGAGACCCAGACCGAGTGGCTCATCTACAAGGTCTACCAGCAGCGGGTCGTCAAGCCGACCCAGGTCGAGGTGGTGGCACCGGTCCCGGGCAAGCCGCGCGCGAAGCCGACCGAGAAGCTGCTCACCCTGACCACCTGCAACCCCAAGTTCGACAACTACCAGCGCCTGATCATCCACGCCCGCTTGGACCACGTGCAGGCCAAGTCGGCGGGTCGCCCGGCCGAGCTGGAGGGCTGACGATGTACGCGTGGATCTGGCGCAAGCTGCCCCTCGGGCTGGCCGGGAAGCTCGCCGGTTCGGTGCTGCTCGCGGCGGCGGCGGTCGCCCTGCTCTGGTTCGTCGTCTTCCCATGGGCCGAGCCGCTGCTCCCCTTCGACGACGTCCAGGTCACCCAGGACTCGGGCGTACCCGGTGACGACGGCGGCGGACTGACCGAGCCCACCGGGTCGCCGACCGAAGAGGAGATCCCGTACGACACGGAGACCAACAACGCCCCGCCCTCCACCCCGAACAGGTGACCCGATGCGCGTCCTGGTGATCGACAACTACGACTCGTTCGTCTTCAACCTGGTGCAGTACCTCGGTCAGCTCGGCGTGGACTGCGAGGTCCGGCGCAACGACGAGATCGACGTCGCCGAGGTGGGCCGGGTGGGGGCGGCCGGCGTGCTGCTGTCGCCCGGGCCGGGCAGCCCGGACCGCGCCGGCATCTGCCTCGACGTGATCAGGGAATACGCCGGAAAGCTACCCCTGTTCGGGGTCTGCCTCGGCCATCAGGCGATCGGCGAGGCGTTCGGCGCGACGGTGACCCGGGCGCCGGAGCTGCTGCACGGCAAGACCTCCGAGGTGAGCCACCACGGTGTCGGCGTGCTCGCCGGCCTGCCCGACCCGTTCACCGCCACCCGGTACCACTCGCTCGCCGTGCTGCCCGAGACGCTGCCGGCGGAGCTGGAGGTCACCGGTTGGACGGGCTCCGGCGTGGTCATGGCCATGCGGCACCGGACCCTGCCGATCGAGGGCGTCCAGTTCCACCCGGAGTCGGTGCTGACCGAGGGAGGGCACCTCATGCTGGCGAACTGGCTGGCCGTGTGCGGTTTCCCGGAGGCGCTGGAGCGGGCTCCGGAGCTGGCCGCCGAGGTGGACGCCCGGCGCCGCGCCGCGTTCGCCACCGCCTGACCCGGCCGGCGCCCGGTCACCTCCCACCGGGCAGCTTGAATCACCCGGTCGCGCCGACGCGGCGGTGTCGCGGGTCACCCGCGCACCGCCGCGTCGCCGACTAACGGGTGGACGGCCGCGGCGACGGCGTGGTCGCGAAGGGCAGCCCAATGCCGCCACCGCCGCCGGTCGGCGGGCCGGTCGGCGTCTCGGTCGGGCTTGGGGTCTCGGTGGGCTCCGTCAGCGGGACGTCCACGTAGATCGTCACCGTCTTCTTCCGTGCCAGGCTTGAGCCGGCGTCTGGGGTCTGCTTGCTGACCTTGCCGGCCTGGTCCGGAGCCACCTCGTCGCCGTCCAGAGTCTTGACGTCGTAGCCGGCATTCCTCAGCTGCTTCTCCGCCACGTCCTTCGGGAGGCCGACAACGTCCGGGACCTTGACGATGTTGCCCCTGGAGACCTTCACCTTGATGAGGGCGCCTTCGTCGGCCTTGGTGCCCGGCTTGGGGTCGGTGTTGAGCACCGTGCCCTTCTGCTGTGAGTCGTCAACGTACTCCGGGTCGTCGACCTTGAAGCCCAGGCCCTCCAGCTCCCTCTTCGCGTTCTCGTACGGGTTGCCGACCACGTTCGGGATCTCGACCTGCTTCTTGCCGCCGCAGAGCTGGAACGTCACGTTCTGGCCCTTTTCCAGCTGCGTGTTGGGGTCCGGGCTCTGGCTGAACACTGTGTCCTTCTCGCAGGTGTTGTTGAACACCTGCTCACCGGGCACCGGGACGAGCGACGCCTGCTGGATCGCGGCCACGGCCTCGGCCTGGCTCTTGCCCTGCAGCGGCGGCACCGGCACCTTGTCGGCGCCCTTCGGGTTCAGCAGCAGCGCGGCCGCCAGGGCGATCACCGCGAGGACACCGAGCCCGGCGAAGGTGGCGATCACCCAGGATGAGCTCCTGCGCTTACGCGGGTCGCCGACTCGGGCCGGGACCTGCTGCCGGGTCTGCGGCCCCATGACCTGCGTCTGGTACCCGGCCGCCGCGCCGGCCGGCGCCATCGGCATGGTTTCCTCGGCCGGCATGACCGGGGTGGCCAGCACCGGGCGGCCGGCGGCGGCACGGAGCAGGTCCGCCCGCATCTCGCCGGCGCTCTGGTAGCGGTTCAGCGGGTTCTTCGACAGCGCCTTGAGCACGATGGCGTCGACCGCCGGGTTGACGTCCGGGTTGATGGTGCTCGGCGTCGGCGGCGCCTCCCGCACGTGCTGGTACGCGACGCTGACCGGGCTGTCCCCGACGAACGGCGGGTGCCCGCAGAGCAGCTCGAACAGCACGCAGCCGGCCGCGTACACGTCGGATCGGGCGTCGACCGCCTCGCCGCGCGCCTGCTCGGGGGAGAGGTACTGGGCGGTGCCGATGACGGCGCTGGTCTGGGTCATCGTGGTGGCGCCACTGGCCAGCGCCCGGGCGATGCCGAAGTCCATCACCTTGACCTGGCCGGTCTGGGTGAGCATCACGTTGCCCGGCTTGATGTCCCGGTGGATGATGCCGTGCCGGTGGCTGAACTCCAGCGCCGCGCACATGTCGGCGCAGATCTCCAGCGCCCGGCGCGGCTGGAGCCGGCCCTCGGCGCCCAGCACCTCCTTGAGGGTCCGCCCGTTGACGAACTCCATCACGATGAACGGCAGCGTCTCGCCGGTCGCCGCGGTCTCCTCGCCGGTGTCGTACACGGCGACGATGGCGGGGTGATTCAATGAGGCAGCGTTCTGCGCCTCTCGGCGAAACCGCATCTGAAAGGTGGCGTCCCGGGCCAGATCCGCCCGAAGCATCTTGATCGCGACATCCCGACCGAGTCGGAGATCGCGACCGCGGTGCACCTCCGCCATGCCGCCGTAGCCGAGCAGCTCGCCGACCTGGTACCTGCCACCGAGCAGGCGGGCCTGCGCTGTCATCGCGTCTCTCGTCCTTCGCTCGTCGTCGTCTCGCCGCCAGTCGGCTGGAGCCGTACCCCACGACGGTACGGCGTCCGGACCAGATCGTCGCCCCCGTGTACCCGCACCGCGCCGGAGGTCACGCTCACCGAGGCGAGCGCGCCGGGGTCCCCGGCCGCGTTGTTCTTCCGGTAGTAGTAGGAAATCACGCCGGAGCAGAGAACGACCAGTACGGCCATCACGATGGCGATCACCCAGCGCCCGGCCTGGGACTGGCGGGGGGCCGGCCGGGCCGGGCCGGCCGCCGGCCGGGCGTAATCGAGGGGGTTGTGCTGCCGGGGCGGTGGGACGGCCGCAGCGGCGCGCGGCCCCACCTGCGGGCGAGCCTGCGGGGCGGGCGGCGCCGCCGTGGCCGGACGCGGCGCGCCCGGCGGGCGGGCGGCCACCGCGGGCGGGTGGGGCTGGTGTCGCGGCGCCGCCGGGACCTGCGCCCGGGCTGCCGGCGCGGCAGGCGAGGACGGCACGCCGGAGATCGGGTGCGGGTGGCCACCACCACGCGCCTGCTGGGACAGGGCGAGCTTGGCCTGCCGGGCGACGCTGGCCAGGGCGGCAGCGCTCGGCCAGCGGGCCGCCGGGTCCTTGGCCAGGGCGCGCTCCACGATCGCCTTGACCTGCGGGGGGATGTCGGCGGGGAGCGGCCGCGGTGCCTCGCGCACGTGCTTCATGGCGATTTCGAGCGGATTGTCCCCCTCGAACGGCCTCCGGCCGGCGAGGCACTGGTACGCGACCACGCCGAGCGCGTACACGTCGGAGGCGGGGGTGGCCACCGCGCCGGTGGCCTGCTCTGGCGAGATGTACGACGCCGTGCCGAGCACCGAGCCGGCGGCGGTGAGCTGGCCCACCAGGTCGGAGCGGGCGATGCCGAAGTCGGTGAGCACCAGCGTGCCGTTCGGGCGGACCAGCAGGTTGCCGGGCTTCACGTCGCGGTGCACGATCCCCTTCTCGTGGGCGGCGTGCAGCGCGTCGGCGGCCTGCGCCAGCAGGGCCATGGTCCGGGCGGGGGTGAGCCGCCCGACCCGGCTGAGCGTCGAGGAGAGCGCGTCGCCCTCGACGTACTCCATGACGAGGAAGGCGATCTGCTGGTCGCTGCCGAAGTCGTAGACGTCCACCACGCCCGGGTGGTTGATCGTGGCCATCGTCCGCGCCTCGCCGCGGAACCGCTCGGCGAAGCCGGGCTCGTCGAGCAGGGCCGGGAGCAGGCTCTTCACCGCGACCGTACGGCCCAGCACCTGGTCGGTGCCGCGCCACACGTCACCCATCCCGCCGCTGGCGATCCGCTCGTCCAGGCGGTAGCGGTTGCCGAGCTGCACTCCCGGGCTGAGCATGTCAGCGGCTCCCGGAGTCGGCGATGGCGGCCGCCATGATCCGGCCGGCGATCCGGGCCGCCTCGGCGCTACCACCGCTACCGGCCTGCTCCAGCTCCACACAGACCGCGGAGACCGGGGTGCCGTTCTTGTCCATGGCGAAGCCGATGAACCAGCCGTGGTCCGGGGTGTTCGGGCCGGACTGGGCGGTTCCGGTCTTGCCGCCCACGATGTACCCGTCGATGGCGGCCTTCCGGCCGGTGCCGTTCTTGACCGCGCTGACCATCATGTCCCGCAGGTCGCTGGCGACCTGGCTGCTCACCGGCCGGCGCAGCTCGCGGGGCTTGGCGGTGTAGTAGCTGGTGGTGCGGTCCGGGGCGAGCAGCTGCTTGACCAGGTACGGCCGCATCTGGCTGCCGTCGTTGGCCACCGAGGCGGCGATCAGCGCGCCCTGGAGCGGGGTCATCCGCACGTTGTTCTGCCCGATCGCGGACTGGGCCAGAGCGGCCGGATCGGTGCCCCCGTCCGGATTCTGCATGTCCCCGGTGCGGCTGGCCGCCACCCGCAGGCCGCCCTCGCCGAGTTGCCCGACCGTGAGGTCCTCCTGCTCGAAGCCGAACTGGCGGGCCTTGTCCTTGACCTTGTCCGCGCCGAGCCTGACGCCGAGCTGGGCGAAGCCGGTGTTGCAGGAGTAGGTGACGGCGTCCATCAGGGTCACCGGGGTGCCGGTCGGCCCGGGGCAGATCGACGCCGCGGCGTTGCGGATCGGCTGGCCCGCGGTCGGCGGGGTCCAGCTCGACCCGGCCGGGATGGTGGTCTGCTTGCCGATGCCGTTCTCCAGCGCCGCCGCGGCCACCACGATCTTGAAGGTGGAGCCGGGCGGCAGCGTCTCGGAGAGGGCCCGGTTGGCCAGCGGACGCTCCGGGTCCTTTTCCAGCTTGTTGAAGGCCGCCGCGGCTGCGCCGGTGTCGTGGCTCACCAGCGGGTTCGGGTCGAAGCTCGGCATCGAGACCAGCGCCTGCACAGCACCGGTCCGCGGGTCGATCGCGATCGCCGCGCCCCGCTTCGCCCCGACCTGGTTGTTCTGGAGCTGCTTGAACGCCGTCTCCTGGGCCCGCTTGGAGAGGCTCAGCAGCACGTTGCCGCCACCGGTCTGCTCGCCGGTGAACATGTCCCTGACCCGGTTGGCGATGAGCTGGTCGCTGGTCCCGGCGAGGAATTCGTTCTCGAGCCGCTCGATGCCGGTGTCGGCGTTGTTGACCGGCTTGTAGCCGAGCACGTGCGCGTACATCTCGCCGCTCGGGTAGCTGCGCTGGAACCGGAGCTTGCCGCCGGTGTCCTTGCTGAGGGCGTACGCGGTGCCACCGACCTCGATGTTGCCGCGCTTGCGCTCGTACTCGGCGACCTGGACCCGGCCGTTGTAGTCGCTGTTGCGGTATTCGTCCGCCTTGTAGGCCTGGATCCAGTTCAGGTTCGCGAAAAGCAGCCCGAAGAGGACCATCACGACCACACCGACCCGGCGCAGAGGTGCGTTCACGGCCGGATCACCTCCGTGGGGGCACCGTGCAGCTGCTCCGGCCGGCCACCGGAGGGCCGGGGCAGCGGGCCGCCGGGGGCAACTGGCCGGCGGGCGCCGTCGGAGACCCGGAGCAGGGTCGCGATGAGCAGCCAGTTCGCCATCAGGGACGAACCACCGGCGGAGAGGAACGGGGTGGTCTGGCCGGTCAGCGGAATGAGCTTGCTGATCCCGCCGACGATGACGAAGACCTGGAGACCCAGGGTGAAGGCCAGGCCGCCGGCGAGCAGCTTGCCGAACGAGTCACGTACCGCCAGCGCGGCCCGCAGCCCCCGCTCGACGATCAGCAGGTAGACCACGAGCAGCGCGGAGAGGCCGAAGAGGCCGATCTCCTCACCGATGCCGGCGAAGATGAAGTCGGTCTGCACCTCGGGCAGCAGGGTCGGCTGGCCGGCGCCCGGCCCGGCCCCGAAGAGGCCGCCGGTGCCGAGCGCGAGCAGGCCCTGGACGAGCTGGTAGCCCTTGTCGTGCGGGTCACCGAACGGGTCCAGCCAGATCTCCGCGCGGAGGTAGAAGTTGGCGAACGGCCCGCCGACGGTGCTGCCCAGGACGTACGCCAGGTAGGCGCCGCCGAAGAAGAGGATCAGACCGATGAGCAGCCAACTGACCCGTTCGGTGGCGATGTAGAGCGTCACCACGAACATGCCGAAGTAGAGCAGCGAGGTGCCCAGGTCCTTCTCGAAGACCAGGACCAGGATGCTGATCATCCAGACCACGAGGACCGGGCCGAGGTCCCGGCCGCGCGGGAAGTCGATGCCGAGCAGCCGCCGGCTGGCCAGCGACAGCACCTCGCGCTTGCGGACCAGGTAGTACGCGAAGAAGGTGAGCAGGGCGAGCTTGGCGAACTCACCCGGCTGGATCTGGAACCCGCCGACCCGGATCCACAGCTTGGCGTTGTTGATCTCGGAAAAGCGGGCCGGCAGCACCGCCGGGATCATCACCAGCACGATGCCGGCGAGCCCCAGGGTGTACGCGTACCGCGAGAGCGAGCGGTGATCCCGCATGATCGCCAGCAACCCGGCGGCGAGGACCACCGAGATGAGCGTCCAGGCCAGCTGCCGACCGCCGGTGCCGGCGAAGATGGCCAGGTGCTCCCGATCGGCCGGGGCGGCCAGCGCCAGGTCGTAGCGGCGCAGGAAGCCCACGCCGATGCCGTTGAGCAGGGCGACCGCCGGCAGCAGCGCCGGGTCGGCGAAGGGGGCCAGCCAGCGGATCACCAGGTGCAGGCCGAGGAAGACCAGCCCCAACGCGGCGGCCGGGATCCAGAAATCCGGGGTGACCGTGTCCAGCACGTTCGCCTCGACCGTCGCCGCGTAGGCCGCCACCAGCACCATGGCGAGCAGCAGCAGGGACAGCTCGGCGTTACGCCGGGACCGGGCCAGGCGTACGCCCGGCTGCTCGCCCGTCGAGACGGGCGAGGTTGCCGGTACGGCGGCTGCGGTCACGGTTGGGTCCTCGGGGTCGAGCCGACGCTCACTCCGGCGACCGGCAACCCGCCGGGTCGACCGGCGGAACCGAGTCGGAGGTGGCGGTGTCGGGCGCGGTGGTCTGCGCGAGCGGGCTGGTCGGGTCCGCCGTGGCGGTGGCCGACGGGCGGGCGCTGGCGCCGACGGTCGGGGTAGGGGCGATGGCGGTCGGGGCCGGGGTGACCGGCGCGGCCGTCGGGCTCGGCGGACACATCGGCTTGAGGTTGGGGTTGGCCGGGTCGTCGTTGGTCAGCTCAGCCAGCCGGCGCTCGGCGTCCGGCTCGCTGCGCGCCTGGATGCCCTGCTTGACCTGCTCCTGCGCGGCCAGGGTGAGGTCGTCCAGCTTGGCCTCGCTGACCGAGTGCACGCTCGACAGGTCGAGGCCGGCGATCTGGCCCGGTACGCCGCGGAAGACGGCGAGGCGGCCATCCTCGGTGGAACCGACGTAGTACTGGCGCTGGGTGTAGCTCCACCCACCGAAGAGGCCGCCGCCGAGGATGACCAGGAGCGCCAGCAGCATCGCGGCGGTACGCACCGGTCGGTGCCTACGCCGCTCCGGCTCGTCGTCGCGGGGGTCCGCCGCCTCCTCCGGCACGGCCGCCCGGGGGGCGGAGAGGGCCGAGGCGCGGGCCGCCGGGGTGGAGACATCGGCGGAGGTGGCCATGCCCCGGTCCCGCGCGGCGGCGCCGCCGACGATCGGGGTCGCCTCGACGATGTCCTGGTCCGTGGCGTCGGCGATGATCACGGTGATGTTGTCCGGGCCGCCGCCGCGCAGCGCGAGCTGCACCAGCCGCTCGACGCACTGCTGCGGATCGGTGTATCCGCGCATGGTGTCGGCGATGGTGTCCGCGCTGACCACGCCGGAGAGACCGTCGGAGCAGATCAGGTAACGGTCGCCGGGGAGCACCTGCCGGACGCTGTATTCCGGGTCGATGTCGCGGCCGTCCAGCGCTCGGGTGAGCAGCGAGCGCTGGGGGTGGCTGCTCGCCTCCTCCGCGCTGATCCGGCCCTCGTCGACGAGCATCTGGACGTACGTGTCGTCCTTGGTGATCTGCGCGAACTCACCGTTGCGCAGGAGATAGGCCCGCGAGTCACCGATGTGAACCATGCCGAGCTTGCTGCCGGAGAAGAGGGTCGCGGTGAGCGTGGTGCCCATCCCCTCCAGCTGCGGGTTGGCGTCCACGGTGTCGCGGAGCTGCTGGTTGGCGGTGCCGACGGCCGAACGCAGCGCATCGACGAGGGCGTCACCGGGGACATCCTCGTCGAGGGGCGCCATGGCACCGATGACGATGTTGCTGGCGACGTCACCGGCGGCCATGCCGCCCATGCCGTCGGCAACGGCGAGCAGCCGCGGCCCGGCGTAGACGGAATCCTGGTTACCGTCACGGATCAGACCGCGGTCACTGTGGGCCGCATAGCGCAGGGTCAGAGTCATGGCCGTAATTCGAGGGAAGTGCGGCCGATCCGAATCGGCACGCCGAGGGGGACGGGGGTCGGTCCGGTGACCTTAGCGCGATCCAGGTAGGTGCCGTTAGTCGAGCCGAGATCCTCGACGTACCACTGCCCGTCGCGCGGCACGAGCCGGGCGTGCCGCGCCGAGGCGTAGTCGTCGGTGATCACCAGCGTCGAATCCTCGGCCCGGCCGATGGTGATCTGGGACTCGCCCAGGGTGATCCGGGTGCCGGCCAACTGGCCCGCCGTGACCACCAACTGGTGCGCCGCCCTCCCCCGCTTCACCTTCGCCGGCTTCGCCGCCTGCCCGGTCGAGGCTCCGACCGCGCGCGGCGCGGCCACCAGCCGACCCGACCGGGCACCCGCGAAGAGGTCCCGGCGGATCACCCCGACCACGGTGAACACGAAGATCCACAGCAGGATGAGGAACCCGAACCGGGCGACGGTGATGACGAGTTCCGGCAAGGCTGGTCAGCCGTCCACGCGGAAGGTCAGGGTGGTGGTGCCGAGCTGGATCATGTCGCCCGGGTTGAGGGCGACGGCGGAGACGCGCTGGCCGTTGACCATCGTGCCGTTGGTGGAGCCGAGGTCGGTCAGTACGACCTGGCCGCCGTCGAAGTCCAGCCGGGCGTGTCGCCGGGAGATGCCGACGTCGGGCAGGCGCAGGTTGGCCTGGTCACCGCGACCGATCACGGTCGAGCCCATCTGGAGCGGGTAGGTACGGCCGTCACCGGAGACCAGCCGGACGTTGCGGCCGCCGCCGTGCCCCTGCGGCGGGCCGTAGCCACCACCCTGGTCGTACGACGGGTAGGCCGGGCCGGCGTCGTAGCCACCGGGCCCGGAGGCCGGGGCGACGTCGCCGCCGGTGTAGACCTCCGCGGTGACCCGGAACATGCCCGTGTCAAGCCCCTCACCGCGCTCGACCTCGACGATGACGTCGCCGTAGACCGTCCAGGCCTGCTCGCCGATGAACTCCGCCTGCGACTGGGCCAGCTCCTGGGCCAGCGCGGCAGCGTACGGCGCCAGCCGACTGTGGTCGTACGGCGAGAGATCGATCACGTAGCGGTTGGGCACCAACGTGCGCCCACCAGCCAGGATGGCCTTGTGCGCCTCGGCCTCCCGCTGCATGGCGTTGAGGATCTCCACGGGGTGGACCACCCCTTTGAAGACCTTGGCGAAGGCCCCCTCTACCAGGCCTTCCAGACGCTTCTCGAAGCGTTGCAGCACGCTCACCGGCTCCTCCTCGGGTCCCGAGGCAATGATGGTATCCGGACACCGCCTCCGCAGCTCACACGCCGCTCGGCCGGCCGCCGGCGGCCCGTTCGTGTGGGGCCCTGCGGCCGTGTTACAGTTTCGTCCGCCACGAACGGTGATCGCTCGTGGCGATGACCGGGGACCAGCGTAATATGTCCGGGCACCCACCGCAGATGGCGGGACCGGGATGAGATACGGTGTTTCGGGTCAGGCCACGGGGAAGTGGCGGAATGGCAGACGCGCACGGTTCAGGTCCGTGTGCCCGAAAGGGCGTGGGGGTTCAACTCCCCCCTTCCCCACCATTACGAGGGCTCCGCGACCAGCGGGGCCCTCGCGCTATATCGGGGCATGCCGGGCGTCACGCTATGCTCCGATAGTTCCCTGCCTCCGATGGACAGGAGTGGCGTGTGAGTGTCGCGTTGGTGACCGGCTCGGGCGGTCTGATCGGCTCCGAGGCGGCCCGGCATTTCGCCGACATCGGTCTCGACGTGGTCGGCATCGACAACGACATGCGGCGATACTTCTTCGGCGAGGACGGCTCGACGTCCTGGAGCCTGGAGCGGCTCGGCGCCGATCTCGGCAGCGCCTACACCCACTTCTCCGTGGACATCCGGGACCGGGACGGCCTGGAGCAGGTCTTCAAGAAGTACGGCTCGGACATCGCGGTCGTGATCCACAGCGCCGCCCAGCCGAGCCACGACTGGGCCGCCAAGGAGCCGTACACGGACTTCGACGTGAACGCGGGCGGCACCCTCAACATGCTGGAGAACACCCGCCGGCACGCGATCGACGCGCCGTTCATCCACTGCTCGACCAACAAGGTGTACGGCGACCGCCCGAACAGCCTGCCGCTGGTCGAGCTGGAGACCCGGTACGAGCTGCCCGAGGACCACCCCTACCACCAGGGCATCACCGAGGACATGTCGATCGACGAGTCGCTGCACTCGGTCTTCGGCGCCTCGAAGGTCGCGGCCGACGTGATGGTCCAGGAGTACGGCCGGTACTTCGACATGAAGACCGCGTGCTTCCGGGGCGGCACGCTGACCGGCCCGGCGCACTCGGCGGCCGAGCTGCACGGCTTCCTGGCGTACCTGATGCGCTGCGTGATGGAGGGCCGGACCTACAACCTCTTCGGCTACAAGGGCAAGATGGTCCGGGACGCGATCCACTCCCGGGACGTGCTGTCCGCGTTCGAGGCGTTCTTCCGCGCGCCACGGTCGGCGCAGGTCTACAACCTGGGCGGCGGCCGTCACTCGAACACCTCGCACATCGAGGCGTTCCGGGTCGCCGAGGAGATCACCGGCCGCACGGCAAAGATCAACTATGTCGAGCAGGCCCGCACCGGCGACCACCAGTGGTACGTCAGCAGCATGGCCCGGTTCGAGGACCACTACCCGGACTGGAAGATCACCTACGACGTGCCGATGATCCTCCGCGAGATCTACGAGGCGAACGTCGACAAGTGGGTCCCGAAGGCATGACCACCGCCACCAAGCGGAACGTGCTCGGCGTCCTCGTCGACGCGACCGACTACGCCCGGGCCACCGAGGCGGTCGTCGACGCGGCGCACGAGCGCCGCCCGCTGGCGCTGACCGCGCTGGCCGTGCACGGCGTGATGACCGGGGTGTCCGACCCGGCGCACAATGCCCGACTCAACTCGTTCGACGTGGTCACCCCGGACGGGCAACCGGTCCGCTGGGCGCTCAACCTGCTGCACGGCGCGGGCCTCACCGACCGGGTCTACGGCCCGGAGCTGACGCTGCGGGTGCTGCAGCGGTTCGCCGACGAGGGCCTGCCGGTCTACCTGTACGGCTCCACCGAGGAGACCCTGGCCCGGCTGATCCCGTCCCTGGAGCGGAAGTTCCCGGCGCTGAAGATCGCCGGGGTCGAGGCGTCGAAGTTCCGGTCCATGCAGCCGGGCGAGGACGTCGAGATCGCCAACCGGATCAAGGCCAGTGGCGCCCGGCTCGTCCTGGTCGGGCTGGGCTGCCCCCGCCAGGAGATCTTCGCGTACGCCATGCGGCCGCTGCTGGACATGCCGCTGATGGCGGTCGGCGCGGCGTTCGACTACCACGCCGGCCTGCTGCGCAACCCGCCGTCGTGGATGCAGCGGGCCGGGCTGGAGTGGTTCTGGCGGCTCGGCTTGGAGCCGAAGCGGCTCTGGCGCCGGTACGTCATCCTCAACCCGGCCTACCTCGCCCGACTGGCCGCACAGAAGGCCGGCCTGTGGAGGGCCACCCCGCCGTCCCCGGCCACCGAACGCCCGGCCACCTTCGACGTCTGACCGGCGGCAACCTCACGACGTCCGGCGGCCACCCGCAGGAGTGACCGCCGGACACCGGTGGGAAGGTTGGCTTGGTAACCGCCTCGCCGCGGTGTCGGTGCGAGCCTAAGCCGCCACCCCGACCACTGTGTACATGCCGAAATCCCAATAACGTCGAGGGATGGCCCCCTACGGGACGACGTACGGGACGAACCCGGGGGCCGCCCCGGATTCGGTGAACGCCGAGCTGGGCAAGGCTGGGGGCATGGACCTCCAGCTCGCCGTACTGCTCCCTGTCGCCGCCGTCTGGGTGGCCGCCGGCCTCGTCGCGGACGGTCTGCCCCGGCTCGACCGCGCCCGGGCGCTGCGTCGGCGTACCGGATGGTTGTCCGCCCTGACCCTGGCCGGCCTCGTCCTGACGGCGGCCGTCCTGGTCATGGGCCTGCAGAGCGCCGGGACGACGGCGGTCGACCGGGCCGCCACCGATCTCAACCTCGCGGCCGCGCCGGCGCTGGTCGTCGCGGCCTGCACGCTTCGGCGGGTACGGCGGTTGCGGGCCGGCACCCGTGCCATCGCCGCCGCGCCGGCCACCCCGGCTCCGCACGGACTGCGAGCCGCCGCGGCGCACCCACTGGTCGGACTGCCGATCCAGCTGACCGCGCTCGCGATCCTGCCCGCCATGGTCGAGGCCGCGGGCGTCGACCTGCTCGCGGCACCGGCCGTGACCGGCCCGGCCGTCACCGTCGGCGTGCTCGGCGTCATCGCGATCGGGGTACGCCACGCGCTGCGGCACAACCGCCTCGCCGAGCGGGCGCTGCCGCCGGCGGCCACCGGGTCAGCGCGAACGGCCGACCCCCTGCACGTATAGCAGTTCGAGGATCGCCCGGGTCGCGTCGAACCAGCGATCCAACCAGCCGGGCGGCGGCACGCTGCCCCTCGGTGGCAGCTCCATCAGCAGGCCACGCAGCAGCGGGTGGTCCACGAGGGACTCGGTCTGCGCCAACGGCCAACCGGCCGGCGGGAACGACGGCTCGGTGAGCGGGTTGGGATCCAGGGACGGCAGGGTGAGCGGCGGGGCGGCCTGCTCCGGGACCGCGTCCCGGCCGCCGATCTCGGTGTCGGCGGAGGCCACTTCAGTGAGGACGGTGTCCCGACGGGCCCCGCGGTACTTGCCGCCGAACCGCTCCGGCTTGCCCGGGCCGGTGGAGAGATTCTCTGGACCGATCGTCGTCATCCGTCTCGCCTGCCTCGTTGGGTTGCCGATCTGTGCGGTTCAACGAGGCGGAACGGAAGTGGCGACGGGTGGCCGCGACCGACCGGCCGGTGTTCACGAAATGGTCCCGCCCGACCATGCGGCCGGGCGGGACCACACTTTCGGTCCGGGTCGCCGGATCAGTCCCGGACGAACCCGCCGTCCCTGGCGCCGGCGACGAAGGACTGCCAGTCACCCGGGGCGAAGACCAGGGCCGGGCCCGTCTTGTCCTTCGAGTCCCGGACGCCGACCGCCCCGGTCACGTACGCGACCTCCACGCAGTTGTCACAGTTCGGACCGCTCTTCGAGCTCTTGAACCAGGTCGCCTGCGTCAGGTCCAAAGGGAACTTCTTGGTCGCCATTTCCACAACGGCTCCTCTGCCAATTTTGCGATGTGAGCGATGGATTCCTCTGGGCGTATGGCCGCTGCTCGTATGTGATCGAAGATGAAGCTGTACTTCTGCAGTTCGTCGCTCTTCTCGAGGAAGAGCCCACCCGTGGCGTTCTCCGCGTACACGACATCGGGATCACTCGGTTCGGGGAAGCTGAGGATCGTGAAGGTCCCGTCCATGCCGGCGTGCGCGCCCACCTCGAAGGGCAGGACCTGCAACGTCACGTTCGGCAGTTCGGCCACCTCCACCAGCCGCTCGAGCTGGCCACGCATCACCGCGTCGCCGCCAACCGGCCGGCTCAACACCGCCTCATCGAGCACCACCCACAGATCGACCGGATCGTCCTGCGTCAACAACGACTGGCGGCCCAGACGGACACGCACCCGTTGCTGAACCTGATCGGTGGTGAAGTCGGGCCGGGCGGCCCGGATCATCGCCCCCGCGTACTCCTCGGTCTCCAGCAGGCCGGGCACGACCTGCTGCTCATACGCCCTGATCGAGCTCGCCGCCGCCTCCAGCCCCACGTACGCCCCGACCAACACCGTGCTGTAGGGATGCCACCAGCCCTTCTGCCGGGCCTCGCGGGCGATCTGCACCAGCTCGTCGCTCTCGGCTCCGACCACCCCGTAGATGTGGAGCATGTCGCGCACGTCCCGGGGTGTGGCGGTGGTGTGGCCGGTCTCGATACGGGAGACCTTCGAGGCCGAGCATTCCAGCTGCTCGGCGACCGCCTCGATGGTGATGCCAGCGGCCTCCCGCCGGCGGCGAAGTTCCGCCCCCAGGCGCCGACGCCGGATGGTGGGGCTGCGCCGCTCGCTCACGACGCCGCTCCGCGGGTTGCGGGGCGGGGATGCCGGCTCCTCGCGCTCACCCGACTACCTCCGGTCGACCGCGCGGGTTCGACACCCGCCGGGGGCGCGGCCGTGGTCCGGCGGGCGTTCGTTCGCGGCAGGGGGTGGTGCCGGTCGTCGACCGGCCGCGACGGACGAAACCGGGGTCCAGTGTGCCGCTCCGGCACCGGAGCCTCAAGCGTCACGCTCACGTGTCCTGTTCACGTATCGGCAAAACTCGACGTGCAACTTGCACGAAGCACGTCTCTGATGCAGTCTGTCCGCATGGCATGGGTTACTCACCGTCTCCGAATGATCTCTCGACGTGATGACCCCACGGGCCGTGGGACGACGGGAGGGGAGCCGTCCCGCGCCCCGAGACCTGCCCCGGGGTGAAGACCCCGCCGCTGCACGCCGGTCTGGCTGCGGCGGCGGGAGCGGTATCCGGGAGCAGCCGGGTGATGGTCGGGTGGCGGTCTGCCACCGCGGGTACGGCCCGACCACCACCGAAACACCTGATCAGCCGGCCCACGAGACACGACCCCGTCGCCGGGCTGAGATGTCCCCCCGATCAGCCTTCGCCGGCCCGCCCGCCGGCCGATCCCTTCCAGGAGCTCATGTGCTTCCCCGCTCCGGTGACGTACTGCACGTGACTCGCGCGGCGAGTGTCCAGTTCCTCCGACCGATCATGTTCCGGGTGATCCGAGTGCTCGACTGGCCGACCTACGACGGTTGGCTCTGGCTCGACGGCTACGAGTTGAACGCGGCGGGGGACGCGGTCAGCCGGCGGTCGATCTTCGTACAACAGGCGGGCCTGCGGCAGCTTCCGGCCACCCCAGCACCTCAGGGCACCATCCGGACCCGACGTCCGGTCGCCCGGACCCCGGTCCGGGTCGGCTGACCCCGCGATTGTCCGGCCGGGGCGCGTACCACCGCCATAGAATCGGTACGCCCACCCCGGCAAAGTCTCCACCCCGCGCGTCCCGGACCCTGAACCTGGGATGGTCATGGTCAATCTGCCCGCCGCGCGGCGGCACCACCGGTCCCCAATCGGCTACGCCTTCGGGCTCCTCGCACTCCTCGGCGCCACGGCCGCACTCGCGCTCGTGGTCCGCCACCCAGCCTTCTCCTCGACCGACCAGTTGGCCGAGCCGGTGCCGGCTCCCGAGATCACCGTGCCCGGGCAGACCGTCGGCCCGTCCACCGACCCCGAGGAGCAGCGCGGTTGGACCGGTACGCCGGGTGCCGACGCCCTCGGTGTCGAGGTCGGCGCATCGGCCGCTCCGGACCAGGCGGGTGGTGGCGCCGGCCAGGGCGCGCTGGCCGGCGCCGACGGCGTGCGGCACACCGAGGACGTCAGCCGGTCGCTGTTCTACTCGGGGTTGCTCGGCCTCGCCATCTCGCTGGCGGGGCTCGGTCTGGTCGGCACCCGACGCCGGCAGTGGTGACGGTCAGGGGGTCGCGGTGGCCGTCGGGCGGGGCGTCGGGGTGCCCGCACCGGTCGTCGGTGCCCCGGCCTCCGCCACCACGATCGTGACCCGATCCCCCTCGGCGATCCGCCCGCCGGCCGCCGGGTCGGTCTCGATCACCGTGCCGGCCGGCTGGTCCGACGTCCGCCGCTGCACCCGGTAGTCCACGTTCAGCCGGTCGAGGGCCGCCCGGGCGGCGGGCTCGGGCAGCCCCACCAGCGGCGGCATCGGCACCCCGGCGACGGCTGTGGTGGTCGGTGGCGAGGTGCTCGGCGCGCTGCTGGTCGGCGCGCTGGTGGCCTCCGAGGCGCTGCTGGTCTCCGGGGCGGTGCTCGCCGAGGCGGAGGAGGGCGGGAGGGCCGGGTCGGGGTTCCGCTCCGCCGCGCGCAGCACCAACCAGACGCCCAATCCGATCAGCGCGATCAGCACCAGGGCGAGGATGCCCAGCACGATCGGCATCCACCAGCGGCGACCGGATTGCTCCTCGACGTACCACTCGGTGCCGGCCTCGGAATAGCCGAACGGCCGTGGCGGGGGCACCCCCGCCCGCCCGGACCAGGCCGGCGGCAGGGCGTCACCGCCGGACAGCTGGTGGGTGGCCTGGTGTGCGGATCGCTGCCGCGCGGCGGCGTCCGCGTCACCGAGCCCGCTCATCGCTCTGGTCGCGTCCGCGTCACCATCGTCCGGACGGTCGGGCGACAGCGGGCGGGTGGCATCGGCGTCCCCGGCGGGTGGCTCCTGGCGGTCGTCGCTCATGGCACGTCCTTTCCCCACCGGGACGGGCGCCCTGGCCCTCGATCGTCCACGGTAGCGGCCCAGGAGGCCATCGGCAGCTATCAGCGCGGCGAGCCACCGGTCACGGGGTCAGCGACGGGCTGGTCGTCGGGGCCGCCGAGGGCTCCTCGCCGCAGGTCAGGGTGACCTGGTCGTTCCACCGGGCCGACGCGCCGCCGACCGGCTCCTGGGCCGTGACCGGACCCCGGCGGCGGCTGGTGCGGTAGTGCGGGTAGAGACCGGCCACGACCAGGTCGGCTGCGGCGTCGGCGCAGTCCTGGGCGACCAGGTCGGGTACGGGCACGGCCGGCGCCGGACCGGCGACCCAGAGGGTGACGGTGGTGCCGCGCCGGACCGGCGTACCGGGATCGGGGGAGGTGCGCTGGACGTCCCTGCCGGAGCCGGTGCCGAAGACGAGCCGCCAGCCGAGCTTCCGCTCCCGCAGCTCCTGCCGGGCCTGCGCGAAGTCGGTGCCCACCAGCGGCGGGACGGTCAGCCCGGCTGCACTGCTGGTCCGCACGTCGGTCGGGCGCTGCTGCGGCACACCGGTGGGCGTGCTGTCACTCGGCGCCGCCGAGGTGGTGACGGCCGTGACCGGCGGGGTGGACCGGTCCGGCTCCCCGGCGAGGATCCAGCCGCCGCTCGCCCCGATCACCGCCAGCAGGACCACCGCGAGCCCGCCACCGAGGAGCAGCCTCGTCCGGTCCAGCCCCGGGTCGTCGCGCTCCCCGGGGTACCGGTCCGGGTACCCGTCGTCTCTCATCGCGTCCACCGCCTCAGTCGTCGGCGACCGTATCCGGTGCCGCCAAGCCGTCGTACGGCCGCTCGGGTTCCGCCACCACTCGCCGCGCCGACGCTGGGACGTTACGCTGCCCGACATGGCCAGACGGGGCTGGGGAGGATCGATCGCCACCGCGCTCGGCGTCGCCGCCGGTACGGGGGCGGCCCAACTGGGCATCGGCTACGGATTGGGCATCATCAACTGGGCGCCGGCCGCCGCCGGCCGGGTCGAGGCGACCTGGGTGGCGAGCCTCGCCTGGGCCACCTGGATCTCCGCCACCTCGGTGGTCGCCGGTGCGATCTGCGCGCACCGGCTCGCAGGCGAGGACGACGAGGAGCCGGGCGGCCTGCCGCGGAAACTCAGCCTGGCGGTCGCCGCCACCGTCGGCGCGCTGATCACCGTGCTGCTGGTGGCCGTGCCGGCCCGGGCGGCGGCGGTACCGGACACGGCCTCCCCGCAGGCCGTCGCCGCCGGGTACGCCGCCGTCGGGCTGTTGGTCGGGCTGCTCCTGGCGACATGGGCGCTGCGCACCCGGGCGGCCGCCAACAACCTCATCGCCACCACCGGCTGGCTGTGGCTGCTGGCGGTGGTGTCGGTGGTCGACGGGGTGCTCTCCGGCCGTGGTCTGACCACCGCCCAGCTCGGCATCTGGCAGATCAGCGCGGACAGCGAACGCTTCTGGATCCGGGACTACTTCTACTGGCCCGGCGCACTGCTCTCGCTCGGCTCCGCCCTGGTGATCGGCGTGCTGGCGGCCCGGCGTGCCGTCCGGGTGCCGGAGCGGCGGATCGGGGCGGCGGCCTCCGGAGCGGCCGGACCACTCCTCGTCGCGCTGGCATACCTGCTGGCCGTGCCGAGGCTCGCGGCGATCGCTGCGGAGCAGGTGTCGGCCCACCTGATCGCCCCGTACGCGGTGATCGCCGGGGTCGGCGGCTCCGTGCTGGTGGCCGCGCTGGCCCAGCGGCCCGAGCGCCAAGCCGTCGTAGGCGCCGGAGTGTCCCTGCCCCGCCAGCGCACCGGCGAACTCGACGACCTCGCCACCGGTGGGCTCGACCAGCCCGCCGTCGATGCGGCGGCGGTCACCGGGAATCCGACCGCAGTGGCCGGTGAGCCGGCCGTGGTGGCCGCCGTGGGTCCGGAGACGCCGGTCGCGGGGCCGGAGAGCACCGCTCCGGCGCGGGGCCGCTCCGCGGCCCGCCGTGGCCGGACCGTCCCGCCGCAGCGGCCGCAGGGCTCGTCCACCGGCTCGAGTGTCCCGGCGGCCTCCGGCACCGGGACGGCATCCCGGGCCGCCGCCGGCCCGACGACGGGCGCCCGGTCGGCGGATCCTCCGGCGACCGGCGACCCGACGACGGAAGCGCCGGCCGGGACCACCGCCACCGGCAACCCGGCAGATGGCGGGTCCGCACCGAAAGCTCGCCGCCGCGGCCGCTGACCCGGATCGCGCCGGCGGTCAGTCGACCGGCCAGGTGTGCACGGGCTCGTTGCTGCGCTGGAGCTCGGCGTAGCGCCGCAGCATGTGGCGCAGGGCCGCGCCCCGGTCCATGCCCCGGTGCCGCTCGGCCGCCCACACCGTCTCGGTCTGCCACGCGGCACCGTTCCGGCCGGTACGGCAGCGCTGCTCGATCACGCCCAGGAGGCGGTCCCGCTCGGCCGGGGCGACGCCGAACCAGTCCAGCCCCTGCGCGGCCTTGGGCAGGAGCACGTCGAGCACGAGCTTGGTCACCGGCACCTCGCCGAGCCGGGGCCAGTGGAGTACGGCGTCCATGCCCCGTCGGGCGGCGGCGTGGAAGTTCTCCTCGGCCGAGCTGAAGGTGAGCTGGCTCCAGATGGGACGGTCCGCCTCGGCGAGCGCACGGGCGAGCCCGAAGTAGAAGGCGGCGTTGGCCAGCATGTCCACCACCGTCGGCCCGGCGGGCAGCACCCTGTTCTCCACCCGCAGGTGCGGACGGCCGCCCATGATGTCGTAGACCGGCCGGTTCCAGCGGTAGACCGTGCCGTTGTGCAGCCGCAGCTCGGCCAGCCTGGGCACCCCACCGGAGTGCAGCACCTCGACCGGGTCCTCCTCCTCAACGATCGGCAGCAACGGCGGGAAGTAGCGGACGTTCTCCTCGAACAGATCGAAGATCGAGGTGATCCAGCGTTCCCCGAACCACACCCGGGGGCGTACGCCCTGGGCCTTGAGCTCGTCGGGGCGAGTGTCGGTGGCCTGCTGGAAGAGGGCGATCCGGGTCTCCGCCCAGAGCTGCCGACCGTAGAGGAACGGCGAGTTGGCGCCCACCGCGACCTGGGGGCCGGCGATGGCCTGAGACGCGTTCCAGTAATCGGCAAAGCTGTCCGGCGCGACCTGGAGGTGGAACTGGAGGCTGGTGCAGGCCGCCTCCGGGGCGATCGAGTCGTTGTGCGTCCGGAGCCGCTCGACGCCGCGGATGTCCAGCTCGAAATCCTCGCCCCGGGCACCGACGATCTGGTCGTTGAGCGCCCGGTAGCGCTCGTCGGTGGAGAGGTTGTCGGCGATCAGGTGCCGCTCGGTGAGGGTGGGCAGGATGCCGACCAGCACGATCCTGGCGTCCGACCTGGCGGCCCGCCCGTCGGCGCGGGTGAGGCTGCCGCACAGGTCCTGCTCGTAGTCGGCGAAGCCGGTGCCCTCGATGAGCCGGGGCGGAGCGTTCAGTTCCAGATTGAACTGTCCCAGCTCGGTCTGAAAGAGCGGGTCGGCGATGTCGGCGAGGATCTTCTCGTTGCGCATGGCCGGCTCGGCGGCGGAGTCGACCAGGTTCAGTTCGATCTCCAGCCCGGTCATCGGGCGATCCGCGTCGAAGCCGAAGTCGTCCAGCATCAGCGCGAAGACGTCCAGGCACCGCCGGACCTTCTGCCGGTAGCGGACTCGATCCTCCCGGGAGAAAGCGGCCTGCTCGACGTATCTGCCCATCTGTCCTCCCGGCGTGAGGGCGACGAACCGTTCCGGAACGCGTCGTGAACCACGTTAGGAGCGCCCGGGCCGCGGAACCAGGGGCAGGGCGCGCTGGTCTGCACTGCTACCCGGTCGACTTCTGCCGCACCCCCGGTTAACCGGAGAACAAGACGTGACAATTCACACCCGGCGTACGACGAACGGGCCCGTGCCGTCGGGTGGACGGCACGGGCCCGCGGTCGTACGGACGGTCAGGCCTGGCGGATGGCCTCACCCTCGATCTCGATCTTAATCTTCTTGCCGACCAGGACGCCGCCGGTCTCCAGGGCGACGTTCCAGGTGAGACCGAAGTCCTCACGGTCGATCTCGGTGCTCGCCGAAAAGCCGAAGATGTCCTGACCGAACGGGCTGCGGCCGACGCCCTCGAACTCGACCTCCAGGTCCACCGGGCGGGTGACGCCGCGGATGGTCAGCTCGCCGGAGAGGACGAACTCGTCGCCGTCCCGCGACTTCACGCCGGTGCTGCGGAACTCCAGCGTCGGGAACTGCTCGACATCGAGGAAGTCGGGGCTGCGCAGGTGGCCGTCCCGGTCGGCCTGGGTGGTGTCGATGCTGGCCGCCTGAATGGTGGCGGTCACCGAGGACTGCATGGGGTCCTCGGCGATGGTGA
The DNA here is from genome assembly GCF_047921475.1 of Micromonospora sp. SL4-19. Classification (NCBI taxonomy): domain Bacteria; kingdom Bacillati; phylum Actinomycetota; class Actinomycetes; order Micromonosporales; family Micromonosporaceae; genus Micromonospora; species Micromonospora sp. SL4-19. Next base: position 39,481 of record NZ_JBLROB010000029.1, on the reverse strand, counting down.
TCGTGGCGGCCGCGTCGCCGAACTCACCGCGAACCTTGCTCACCATCATGTGCCGGGCGACGAAACCGACCCGCTTGTGAGCCGCGTCCAGCAGGTAGGTGCCGGCGGCCGGGATGGTGAGGCCCTCCCAGGCGCGGGTAACCGCTTCGGTGCTGCTGGTCATGGTGCTGTCCTCCAGGAAGATTGTTGAGTAGTCCAACGACTGACTGAGCAACTATAGCCGCAGCAATATTCCCTGTGTCAAGGACTGCTAGGATGGCCTCGTGAACCAGAACGTGTTCGACGACCCCCGGATCACCGCCGTCGGCCTCCTCGTCGAGGCGCACGCCGGGCTGTCGGCCCGGTTCGCCGCCCAGCTCGAGGAGCACGGCCTCTCCCCGGTCGAGTTCGAGGTGCTCACCCGGCTCGCCCGGTCACCCGGCAACCAGCTGCGGATGACCGACCTCGCCGCCCAGACCTCCCTGTCCACCAGCGGGGTCACCCGGGTGGTCGACCGGATGGAGCGCGACGGCCTGCTGTGCCGCCGGGCCTGCCCGTCCGACCGGCGCAGCTCGTACGCGGTGGTCACCGCGACCGGCCTGGCCCGGCTGGACGAGACCCTGCCCGGGCACCTGCAGATCATCGAACAGTGGTTCACCGGCCAGCTCGAGCCGGCCGCGCTGGAGGCCCTCCTCGACGGCCTGCGCCGGGTCCGCGACGCGGTCCACCCCGGGGCGACCGCCGGCAGCACCCCGGCCGGCGAGCCCACCGCCGCCGGCTGCTGAGCCGGCGGGCCGCATCACCGGCAGAAAGACCGGCAGAACCAGCGAGCGACGGGGACACAGCTCACAAGGTCGTACGAATCGCCCAAGCGGCGCGGATAGGCTTTTCGACAAGCGGGGGGCGCACCGGGGGGTGCCGGCGCGAGCGATGAGCGAGGGGCAGAACCAGGGGGCTTCTTCGCTCGCGCCGCCCCCGCTCTCCGCACCACACCCCGCAATGCGGCCGCCCGAACGACAGCCTCGCGGAGTCGTCCCGGGCGGTCAGCCCCGGCGGGCGCGCCTCCCGCGGCCCGCCACCCGCTCGTAGAGCAGGGCCTCCTCGCCGGGGACCAGGCTGATCCCGCTGGATCGCCGCGCCCGGTCGAGCCGGTGCAGCACCGTGAGGTCGGCGTTGCTCGCCGTCAGCCCCACCAGCGCCTCGATCACGTCCCGCCGGTTCCGACCGTCGACCGCCGCCTCGGCCGCCGCGGCGAACCACTCGGCCGCCAGCTCCCGGTCGCCGCAGCGCAACGCGAGATGCCCCTCGATCAGCGCGCAGACGGCGTCCTCCGCCCGGCGGGTGGGCTCCTCCCCGGCACCGGGCCGGTTCACGCTCTCCCCGACGGACGGTGCACGCGGCCCGGGCACCGGCCGGGTTGGCCGCAGCTCAGCGACCACCTCCAGCGCCTCGGCCGCCCGCCCCTCCTGGGCGAGCGCCAGCCCGACCGTGCCCAGCACCCGGCGGCGGCGCCTCGGATCGCCCAGCTCGGCGAGGGTCGCCGCCGCCCGCCGCCCCTGCTCCACGGCATCGACGTACCGGCCCTCCAGGCGGGTCACCTCGGCGAGGTCGGCCCGGGCCAGCACCCGGAGCCGCTGGTCCCCGGACTGGGCGGCGAGCCGGTCCACCGCCGCCAGTCGACGCCGTGCCCCGGCCAGGTTGCCCACCCGTACGTCGTGCCAGGTCAGGTACGTCTGGGCGACGGCCATGTCGCGCGTCCGGCCGTGCCGGGCGGCCAGTTCCAGCAGCACCTCGGCCTGCTCCCGGGCCTCTGCGTGGTCTGCGGCGGGCAGCAGTGCGCAGAGCGTCGCGCGGGCCGACAGCTCCCCGGCCACCTCCCCGGCATCCCGGAAGGCGGCCAACGCTGCCTGCGCCGCGGGAAGCTCCTCCGCGTCGGCGCCGTGCTCGGCGGCCAGCTGGGCCGCCCCGAGCAGTGCCCAGGCCCGCAGCACCGGGTCGGCGTCGGCGGTACGCGGGTCGTCCAGCAACCGCCGCAACCACTGCCGTCCGGAGACGTCCCGGCCCCGCAGCCGCCACCAGCGGGGCAACGCCGCCGCCAGTCGCAGCGCGGTCACCGGATCGTCGCCGGCGGCGTGCGTCAGGGCCGCATTGATGTCGCTCGTCGTCTCGTCCAGCAGGTGCACCGCGGCGGCCAGGTCCGCACCGGCCAGGTTCGGGGCGGCGCGGACCACCAGCTCGGTGACCACGAGCGCGTGCCGGTGGCGGATCCGGAGCAGCTCGCCCTCCCCGACAGCCTGCTCGGTGGCGAAGTCGCGTACCGCGTCCAGGAGGCGGAACCGGAACGGGCCGGCGCCCCGGACGCTGAGCAGGCCGAGTTCGAGCAGCCGGTCCAGCAGGGGCACCGCGTCCCACCGCTGGCCACCGTCGGCGAGCAGGTCCTCGGCCAGCTCCACCGACCAGCGGTTACGGAACGCCGAGAGCCGCCGCAGCGCCGACCGTTCCCCCGGCGCGAGCAACCGGAAGCTGGTCGCCACCGCCTCGCGCAGGGTCACCGTGCCCGGCGCACGGTCGGCGGGCTCCCAGCCGGAGCGGCCACCGGTGGCGAGGTCGAGGACGCGGTCGCCGTACCGGTCCAGCAGCTCGGTGACGTCGAGGATCCGACCGCGCGCCGCCATCAGCTCGATGGCCAGCGGCAGGCCGCCGAGGCGGCGGACCAGCGCGGCGAGCGCCGGCAACTCGGCCGCGCTGGGCGGCTCGCGGCGGGCCTGCGCGAGCCGGGCGGTGAAAAGCGCCGCCGCCGGCCAGCGCGCCAGCTCGGCCGGATCCGCCGGCACCGTGCCGACCGGCGGCACGTCCAGCGGCGCGACCGGCCGGACCAGCTCGCCGGGAAGGCCGGCCGGGCGCCGGCCGGTCACCAGCACCCGCAGCGTCGGTGCCGCCCCGGCCAGCGTCCGCAATGCCTCCGCCACCGGCCCGGGTGCCCGTTCCACCGCGTCCAGCAGCAGCAGCGCCGGTCGGCCGGCGAGCCGGCCCGCGAGGTCGGCGAGCCGGCCCACGCCGAGCACCGCGACCGACGCGGCCAGCACGTCGTCGGCGTCCGAGCCCTCGCTGACCAGCACCCCGGCGACGCCGGCCGGATAGTCGGCGGCCACCGCGTGCGCGACGGTGAGGGCGAGCGCGGTCTTGCCGACGCCGGCGAGGCCGACCAGGCTCACCACCGGATGCACGGCGTCCAGCAGGGTGGCCACCTCGGCGACGTCTCGGTCCCGGCCGATCAGCGGGACCGGCTGCGGCAGCGCGATCGGCGCACCGGATCCGCTGTCGACGGGGGCGGTGACCGCGAGGGGCTCTGCGGCCGGGCGCGGCGGTGCGGCCGGGGCCGGCCGGGCCGCGGCGCGGAACGCCTGCCGGGTGTCGTCGGTCAGGCCGAGGGCGTCGGCGAGCAGGTCGACGGTGGTGCGCTGGGGCCGCGCGGACCGGCCCCGCTCCAGATCGCGGACGGTCCGCACCCCGACGCCGGCCCGGGCGGCCAGCTCGGCCTGGGTGAGGCCGGCGGCGAGCCGGTGCCCGCGCAGCAGGCCGGACAGAAGGGTACGACCATCCGGGCTCCGCGAACGATCACGATCCGGAGTCATGGGCTCGAAGAGTACGGACGGGGTACGACCCTCCACAGCTGATCGTCGCCCAGCCGTCACGAGCGGATATCCGACACAATCGTCCCGAGCTTCATGCGCCGGGGCCGGCCGTCCTCACATGCCGAGGTCGCGGGCGATGATCATGCGCTGCACCTCGCTGGTGCCCTCGCCGATCTCCAGGATCTTCGAGTCCCGCCAGAAGCGGGCCACCGGGTACTCGTTCATGAAGCCGTAGCCGCCGTGGATCTGGGTGGCCTCCCGGGCGTTGTCCACGGCGATGGTGCTGGCGTGCAGCTTGGCTATCGCGGCCTGGCGCTTGAACGGCTCGCCGGCCAGCATCCGCGCCGCCGCGTCGTAGTACGCCAGCCGGGCGGTGTGCGCCTTCATCTCCATGTCGGCGATCTTGAACTGGATCGCCTGGTAGTTGCCGATCGCCCGGCCGAAGGCGTGGCGCTCCTTCGCGTACTTGATCGACTCGTCGACGCAGCCCTGGGCGAGGCCGACGGCCAGGGCGGCGATGGCGATCCGCCCCTCGTCGAGGATGCGCAGGAACTGGGCAAAGCCCCGGCCCCGCTCGCCGAGCAGGTTGGCCGCCGGGACCCGGCAGTCGTCGAAGATCAGCTCGTGGGTGTCCGAGGCGGTCCAGCCCACCTTGGAGTAGCCAGGGGCGACCGTGAATCCGGGCGTACCCGACGGGACGATGATGGTGGACAGCTCCTTCGAACCGTCCGGGTTCGTCCCGGTGACCGCGGTGACCGTGACCAGCGCGGTGATGTCGGTGCCCGAGTTGGTGATGAATGCCTTCGAGCCGTTGATCACCCACTCGTCGCCGTCCAGCACCGCGCGGGTCTGGGTGCCGCCGGCGTCCGAACCGGTGCCCGGCTCGGTCAGCCCGAAGCCGGCCAGCGCCTCGCCGCTGAGCAGCTTCGGCAGCCACTGCGCCTTCTGCTCGGCTGTGCCGAACCGGTAGATCGGCATCGCGCCGAGGGAGACCGCCGCCTCCAGGGTGATCGCCACGCTGGAGTCGACGCGGGCGAGCTCCTCCAGGGCCAGGCAGAGTGCGAAGTAGTCGCCACCCATGCCGCCGTGCTCCTCGGGGAAGGGCAGCCCGAACAGGCCCATCTTGCCCATCTGGCGGATGATCTCGTACGGGAAGGTGTGCCGCTCGTAGTGCTCGGCGATGACCGGCGCCACCACCTCACGGGCGAAGTCCCGCACGCTCTCCCGCAGCGCCTCTTGTTCCTCGCTGAGCCGGAAGTCCATCTGATCCTCCTGTGTGGATGGGCCGCCGTGGCGCTCGTGACGCCGGGACGGGTCGTGCGGTGGCAGCGCGGGGGTGGCTGCGGCGGGGGTCAGACCGGGGTGACGCCGTGCCGGCGCTTCGAGAAGTGCCGCTCCTTGCCGCGCGCGGCGGCGAACCGGCGGACCAGCTCCGCGCGCAGCTCGTGCGGCTCGACGATCGCGTCGACCACCAGCTCGCTGGCGAGCCGGACGATGTCGATGTCCCGCTCGTACTCCTCGCGCTTGGTGGCGACGAAGGCGGCCCGCTCGGTCTCGTCCTCGATCGCGGCGATCTTGTTGGCGTAGACGGCGTTGACCGCGGCCTCCGCACCCATCACGGCGATCTTGGCGGTGGGCAGCGCGATCGTGGCGTCCGGCTCGAAGCCCGGGCCGGCCATCGCGTAGAGGCCGGCACCGTACGCCTTGCGGACCACCACACAGATCTTGGGAACGGTCGCCTCGGAGATCGCCGTGATCATCTTGGCGCCGTGCCGGATGATGCCCTGCTTCTCCACCGCGCTGCCGACCATGAAGCCGGGCACGTCGGAGAGGAACAGCAGCGGCACGTTGAACGCGTCGCAGAGCTGCACGAAGCGGGTGGCCTTGTCGGCCGAGTCGACGAAGAGCACGCCGCCCTTGAACATCGAGTTGTTGCCGACCACACCGACGACCTCGCCGTTCAACCGACCGAAGCCGATGGTCAGCTCCTTGGCCCAGAGCGCCTGGATCTCGAAGAAGCTGTCCTCGTCGAGCAGGCCCTTGACGTACCGGCGCATGTCGAACGCCTGTCGCTCGCTGGCCGGGACCAGCGCGGCCAGGTCGGCCTTCGCGGGCGCTTCCCCGGCCGACGCGGCCGGCGGCGCCTGCGTCCAGTTCGCCGGCAGGTAGGACAGGTAGCGCTTGACCACGTCGAGCGCCTCGGCCTCGGTCTTGCAGAGGAAGTGCCCGACGCCGGACTCGGCGCAGTGCACCTTGGCCCCGCCCATCGCCTCCAGGGTGGTCTTCTCGCCGGTGACCATCTCGACCATCCGGTCGGAGCCGAGGTACATGCTGGCGTTGCCGTCCACCATGGCGACCACGTCGCAGAACGCCGGGATGTACGCCCCGCCGGCCGCGCTGGGTCCGAACAGCGCGCAGACCTGCGGGATCGAACCGGAGGCGCGGACCTGGTTCCAGAAGATCTTTCCGGCACCCCGCCGGCCGGGGAACAGCTCGACCTGGTCGGTGATCCGGGCCCCGGCCGAGTCGACCAGGTAGACCATCGGCACGCCGGTCGAGTACGCCCGTTCGATGATCCGGATGATCTTCTCGACGGTACGCGCACCCCAGCTCCCGGCCTTGACCGTGGAGTCGTTCGCCATCAGGCAGACCGGGCGGCCGTCGATGGTGGCCGTGCCGGTGACCACGCCGTCGGCGGGCAGCCCCTCGGCCTGCGCGTTGGCGTAGAGGCCGTCCTCGACGAAGGAGCCCTCGTCGACCAGGAGCGCGACCCGCTCGCGGGCGAACAGCTTGCCCTTGGCGGCGTTCGCCGCGTGGTATTTGTCCGCACCGCCGGCCTTGGCGCGCTTTCGCAGCTGCTCCAGAGCCTCACCGTCGAGCGTCACGCCGACTCCCTCGCCACCCGCGCCTCGTGGGCGCGCCGACCGACCTGAACGATCGTTAGGCTAGCGCATCGGGGCACGATCCGGCGACCGCCTCACCCGCTGACCCGTGCCCGTCCCGGGCTTACCGGGCCGGTTGTCGATCAAGGGGGGGCTTGCGTCCTGGCCCCGGCTGGGCGCGGACGCAAGCCCCTTGATCCGACTGGCTTCGGCGGTTGGGGCCCGTCAGGCGGGAAGGGGGGTGAGACGGGTGCGGGGGCCGGCGCGGAGGACGCCGGAGGGGAGCTTCTTGCCGACCAGGTGCTCGGCCAGTTCGGCCACCTCGATCAGGGCGTCCAGGTCGATCCCGGTGTCGATGCCCATGTCGTGCAGCATGTGCACGGCCTCCTCGGTGGCCAGGTTGCCGCTGGCCCCCGGGGCGTACGGGCAGCCGCCGAGGCCGCCGACGCTGGCGTCGAACTCGGTGACCCCCAGCTCCATGGCGGTCAGCAGGTTCGCCAGGGCGGTGCCCCGGGTGTTGTGGAAGTGCAGCAGCACGGGGATGTGCGCGTTGCGGTCGCGTACCGCGGTGATCAGCTCGCGGACCCGACGGGGGGTGCCCATGCCGGTGGTGTCGCCGAAGGCCACCCGGTCGGCGCCGTCGCGGGCCACCCGGTCGACGATGCCGGCGACCCGCCGCGGGTCGACGTCCCCCTCGTACGGGCAGCCGAAGCTGGTCGCGATGATCACCTCGGCCCGGGCGCCGGCACCGTGCAGCAGGTCGATCAGCTCGGCGATGTCGTCGAGCGACTCCTCGGTGGAGCGGTTGACGTTGCGCCGGTTGTGGGTGTCGCTGGCCGACACCACCACCTCGATCTCGGTGAAGCCGGCGGCCAGGGCGCGCTGGGCGCCGCGGGTGTTCGGCACCAGGGCGGAGTAGCGCACCCCCTCGGCCCTGGCGGCCCGCCGCCACACCTCGTCGGCGTCGGCCATCTGCGGGATCGCCTTCGGATGCACGAAGGAGACAGCCTCGATCCGCCGCACTCCGCTGTGGGACAGCGCGTCGAGCAGACGCACCTTGGCGTCGGTGGGGATCGGCTCCTCGTTCTGGAGTCCGTCGCGCGGCCCGACCTCCCGGATCGACACGAAGTCCGGCAGTTCCGCCATAAGGGGTCACCTCACTGTGACGGTGTTACGTGATGGGTGCCCTCCAGCATGTCACCCCGGCGGGTCAGCGCATGCGGGAGACGATGCCGGTGTCGTAGTCGCCGGAGAGGAACTCGTCGTTCTCCAAGAGCTCGGCGAAGAAGGGAACGTTGTTCTTCGGGCCGACGATCTCGAACTGGGCCACCGCCGCCTTCGCCCGCTCGACGGCCTCGGTGCGGTCCTTGCCGCTCACGATCAGCTTGGCCATCAGGCTGTCGTAGAACGGGGTCACCGTGTTGCCGGCGACGTAGCCGGAGTCGACGCGTACGCCCGCACCGGCGGGCTCGTTCCAGGTGGTGATCGCACCCGGTCCGGGGAGGAACCGCTTCGGGTCCTCGGCGTTGATCCGCAGCTCGATGGCGTGCCCGCGCGGGGCCAGCGCGTCCGGGTCGAAGGTGGGGGCGAGGCCCGCGGCCACCCGCAGCTGCTCCTCGACCAGGTCGACGCCGTAGACGTACTCGGTGACCGGGTGCTCCACCTGGAGCCGGGTGTTCATCTCCAGGAAGAAGAACTCCTGCGTCGCAGGATCCAACAGGCACTCCACGGTCCCGGCGTTGCGGTAGTTGACCGCCTCGCCGGCACGTACCGCCGCCGCGAGGAAGCGCTCACGCAACTCCGGGGAGACCGCCGGGGACGGCGACTCCTCGACCAGCTTCTGGTTGCGCCGCTGCACCGAGCACTCCCGCTCACCGAGGGCGACCACCCGGCCGTCGGCCAGGCCGAGGATCTGCACCTCGACGTGGCGTACGCGGGGGAAGTAGCGCTCGATCAGCACCGAGCCGTCGCCGAACATCCGCTCGGCGAACGAGCGGACCTTGTCGTACTCGGTGCGCAGCGCGGCTTCGTCGGCGGCCACGCCCATGCCCATGCCGCCACCACCGGCCGCCGCCTTGACCATCACCGGGTAGCCGATCTCCGCGGCGGCGGCCACCGCCGCGTCCAGGTCGGTCGCCGGGTCGGTGGTGCCGGGGGCCACCGGAACCCCGGCCGCCGCCATCAGGTTCCGAGCGTTGATCTTGTCACCCATTGCGGTGATCGCGTCCGCGCCGGGTCCGACCCAGATCAGGCCGCTGGCCTCGACGGTACGGGCGAAGTCGGCGTTCTCCGACAGGAAGCCGTAGCCGGGGTGGATGGCCTGGGCACCGGTCGCCTTGGCGGCGGCGAGGATGGCCTCGACATTCCGGTAGCTCTGCGCCGGGTTGGCCGGGCCGACGCAGACCGCCTCGTCCGCCTCGGTCACGAACGGCAGGCCGGCGTCGGCCTCCGAGTGCACCGCGATCGCGCGGATCCCGAGTCGCTTGGCGGTACGGATGATCCGGCGGGCGATCTCGCCCCGGTTGGCGACCAGCAGCGACTCGATCATGTTTCCTCCCGGCGTCCAGGGGTGGGGACGGATGCTAGGGAACCACGAGCCGCAGGTTACTCACGAGTTGGCCGGGCCGGGACCGATCAGGTCGGATCGGTCGGGGCGAGCAGGGCCGCGAGCGTCGCGCCGCGCAGCAGCTCGGCCCGACGGTGGCGGTCGACCTCGCCACCGAGGAACGGGGTGGAGTTCATCAGGCCGAAGGCGGCGTGGGCGAGCACCCGCGCCGCGCCGGCCGGCAGCCCCGGGTGCAGTGCGGTCAGCACCGTCACCCACTCCTCGACGTACATCCGCTGCAGCCGGCGGATCCGGCGGCGCGGCTCGTCGGGCAGGCGGTCCAGCTCGTGCAGGTGCAGCGCGATCACCGCCGGATTGGCCAGTGCGAATTCGACGTGGAAGTCGATCAGTGACTCCAGCGTGCCGCGCGGGTCGTCCGGGTGGTTGGCCGCGCGCTCCTGCCCACCGGCGAGCAGACCCTCGCTGACCGGGACCAGCGCGGCGACCAGCATCGCCTCCTTGCCGGCGAAGTGGTGGTAGAGGGCCGGGCCGGTCACCCCGGCGGCGGCGCCGATGTCGTCCATCGACACCCCGTGGTAGCCGCGGGCGGCGAAGAGTCCCACCGCGATCTCCAGGATCTCGTCCCGCCGGGACCGACGTCGACCCGTACCCGTCGCTCCGTTCGCCGCACCTCGCGCCCGCTGTTCCACCGCCACCGGACCAGCCTAGACCTCGGGTGCGAAACGGTGGAGGCTCGGTTACCCGTCGGTTGGATCACGTCTCCGCCACCGGCGCCCGGGGTCCGTCCCCCGTCCACGGCCCGTCCCGTTTCGGCCGCTTGACCCTCGACCCGGTGCAGGCCGCAGGGTCCCTGGGCATGACTTCCGTGCTCGGCCGCGACTACCGGCTGCTCTGGTCCGCCGCCGTCTCCTCCCGGTTCGGCGACGCCCTGCGTACGCCGGCACTGGCCCTGCTGGCTGCCACGCTCACCCGCGATCCGCGGGCGATCGCCGCGGTGACCGTCGCCGGGCAGCTCCCGCCGTTGTTCTTCGGCCTGCTCGGCGGCGCGTACGCCGACCGGTGGGACCGCCGCCGGACGATGGCGGCGGTGGACGGGACGCGGGCCGTCGTGGTGGCCGTCCTGGCCCTGCTGGTGGCCACCGGCCGGGCCGGCATGGCCACGCTGGCGGCCGCCGCGTTCCTGCTCGCCGCCCTCGGCACGCTCTTCGACGCGGCCTCGTTCGCCGTGCTGCCGTCGCTGGTGCCCGCGGACACCCTGCCCACCGCCAACGGCCGCCTCCAGGCCGGTACCGCCGTCGCGGGCGGGTTCCTCGGCGCACCCCTCGCCGGCCTGCTCTTCGCCCTCGCCGCACCGCTTCCGTTCGCCCTGGACGCCCTCACCTTCACCCTGGCCGCCCTCCTCATCCTCACCGTGTCGACCCGCCCCGCGCCGCGATCTTGCAGTTGCGGCCCCCGTGAACGCGCGGAAAAGGAAGGCATGAGGAGCCACAACTGCAACATCGGCGGGACGGGACGGGGGTCCGTGTGGCGGGAGGCGTGGGCGGGGGTGCGGTGGGTGTGGGGGAAGCGGGTGTTGAAGGGGGTGACCCTGGCGACTGCGGGGTCGAACCTGGCCATCAGCGGTGTCATGGCGGTGCTGGTGTTGTACGCGCTCGAGGTGCTGCGGGTGCCGCCGGCCGCCTACGGCCTGTTCGCGGCGGGAGCAGTGGTCGGCGGACTGGTCGGGGCGCTCGCCGCCGGGCGGGTGGCGCGACGCTTCGGCACACTGCCCGCGCTGCGCGGCGTGCTGCTCGGGCAGGCCGTGGCGCTGGCCGGGTTCGCGCTGGCCCGGCACCGGCTGGCCGGAGGCGTCGCGCTGGCCTGCTTCGCCGCCGGCACGACGATCTGGAACAGCCTCTGGTCGGCGTACGGGCAGCGGCACGTGCCGCCCGAGCTGCTCGGCCGGGTCGGTGCGGCGCAGCGGGTGATCGGGCTGACCAGCGCACCGGTCGGGGCGGCGCTGGCCGGGTTCGCCGCCCAGGCGTACGGGGTAGCCCCGGTGGGCTGGGCGGCGGCCGGCGTCTTCGCCCTGGTCACCGCCGGGGCCTGGCGGGCCCTACGGGAGGTGGGTTCCCGCTCCGAGCTCCGGGCGGATCCGGTGCCGCGTCCCTAGGCTGGAGCGGACGGCGAGAGGAGGACGGGGTGACGCAGCCCGACGAGGCCCAACTACCGGGCCGGCAGCGGATGCTGGCGGGCGTGCTGCTCGCCGGCGCCGGCCTCTTCGACGCCATCTCCGGTGTCACCGACCTGAGCAACGACCAGTACGTGGTGTTCACCCCGGAGGGGATCTACCACGTCGACGTGGTCGACGTGACCGGCTGGATGTGGGCCCACATGGCGACCGGGGCGCTCATGGTGCTGGGCGGAATCCTGCTCGTCTCCGGCCGCCGCTGGTCGATCCGGTTCGCCGCGGCGGTGGCGGTGGGGGGCATCGGCCTGCACCTGATCCTGCTTCCCTTTCACCCGGTCTGGGCGGTGCTCGTGATCGGGCTGGCGGTGGCCACCCTCGTGCTGCTCGTGCGCTGCCGGCGGGGAACTCCGCGCGGCGAGGTCAACCCGACTGGCAGACCTTTCCGGTGAAGGCCGGGTCGGGCAGGTGCTCGGCCCGCCAGACCGGGTTGAGCGAGAGCGCCAGCGGCGGGGCCTGCCAGGCGGCGGAGAACTCCTGGAGCTGGGTGTAGCCGCCCTCGGGTTGGCTGACCGACTCGCCCTCCAGGAAGTTGAGCAGATGCTCCTGGACGACCGGCGTGGCGAGCAGGCCGCCGTGCACGGCCGGCATCTCGAAGACCGGGACGCGGGTGAACTCGCCGGGTGGTGCCTCGGTCGCCGTGGTGGTCGGCAGAAACGCCACGATGCGCACCCCGGGCACCGGGCACATCATGTCGTTGCGGTAGAAGGGGGCGTTGTCCAGCAGCGACCGGATGAACGGTTCCTCCGGCCCGCTGCCGCTGTGGGCGACGGCGTTGACGGCGCCGAAGAGGATTCGCAGCTCCCACCCGGCGGCGATGCCCCAGCCCTCGGACGCCCCGACCGGGGGATAGTAGGCGCGGCCGGCATTGATCAGCGGGCTGAACATGGCCAGCGTGTCCACCGCCGGATGCGGATGGTCGGCCAGGTAGGTCCGGGACACCATCGACCCCTCACTCTGCCCCACCAGTGCCACCGGCCGGCCGGTCCGCCGATGCAACAGGTCCACCTGCGTGGCCAGCAGCCCCACGCTGGTCGCGATCGACTTGTAGGTGTCCCGGGCGGAGTACGGCAGCGGCCGGCCCTGCGGGTCCATGCCCCGATAGGAGAACTCCTGCACGTTCGGGTCGACGGCCGGCCGCCCATCGTAGGTGCTCCCGTGGCCGTCCACGAAGATCACCGCGTGCCGGACGTCGGCCGGCAGCGGCCGGTCGAGCACCAGCGCGCGCCCTTTCGGTGATGTCCCGGGCAGGAGCTGCAGCAACGGCTGCACCACCACCGGCACGACGAAGGCGAGCAGCACGGCCAGCGGCGCCACCGGCACCCTCGACCACTTCACCGGGCGGCGTGGCAACAGGGCGGCCGCCACGGTGCGCTGCCAGAGCAACCCGTTGGCCAGCCCGGCAACGGCCGAAACCGGTCCGGTCCACCCGATCGGGACCACCCAGGTCACCCCGCCGGCCACGGTGAGCACCACGAAGTTGAGCAGGGACCAGCCGACCAGCTCGATCGAGGGCAGCCCGCGCCACCAGCTGCGGACCACGGCCGCACGTTGCAGGAACGGCGCGAGCAGGAACAGCGGCAGCAGCGACGCGAACAGCAGCCAGGAGAGGGCGACCACCGAGGCGGCGATCGACAGGGACGCCCAGGGTGAGACCACTGCGGTGATCACCGCGGACAGCACGAGGTTTCGCCGGAGCAGCCAGCGCAGGCTCGGCCGGGGCAGCTGCCGGGGCCAGGCCAGGGCGACCAGCCCGGTGGTGAGCAAGGCCCGGAACAGGATGAGCGCGACCAGTCCGATGGCGAAGGTCAGCCACGAGTCGTGGTAGACGAGCAACCACCGCAGGTCGTGATACGTGTCGTACGGCCAGACCGCGGAGACCTGCGGCGCCAGCCCCTCGGCGGCACGGAACCCCACCACGTCGAGAACGAGGCCCTCGACGGCGGGCGGCACCGCGGCCAGCACGAGCAGGCCGACGAGACGCTTGTCCAGGCGACCCACGCGCCCTCCCTCGGCTGCTCCGACGACCGCTCATCCAGCCTGCCCGGTCGGATGGCGGGCGGTGGAGCAACGCCGAATCGCCCCTCGGTCGGGGCTCAGCCGGTGAGGCCGCCCGGCTGGTCGCCCTTCACGACGGGGGCGCGGACCAGGTTGCCCCACTCCGTCCACGAGCCGTCGTAGTTGCGGACCTGTGGGTAGCCCAGCAGGTGGTGCAGCACGAACCAGGTGTGGCTGGACCGCTCGCCGATCCGGCAGTACGCCACGACGTCGTCGGACGTGCTCAGCCCGAGCTGGTCGGTGTAGATCGCGCGCAGCTCGTCGGCGGACTTGAAGGTGCCGTCGTCGTTCGCGGCGGACTTCCACGGCTTGCTCACCGCACCGGGGATGTGCCCGCCGCGCAGCGCACCCTCCTGCGGATAGTCCGGCATGTGCAGCATCTCGCCGGTGTACTCCCCGGGCGAGCGGACGTCGACCAACGGCCGGCCGGCGGCGACGTGCGCCATCACCTGCTCACGGTACGCCCGGATCGGCGCGTCGTTACGCTTCGGCACCGGATACTCGGCGCGCGGCCGGGTCACCTTCTCCCGGGTCAGTTCGCGCCCCTCGGCGATCCACTTCTGCCGGCCGCCGTCGAGCAGCCGGACGTCCGGGTGGCCGAAGAGGGAGAAGACCCAGAGGGCGTACGCGGCCCACCAGTTGAAGTTGTCGCCGTAGAAGATCACCGTGTCGTCCCGACCGATGCCCTTCGCGGCGCAGAGCTCGGCGAAACTCTCCGCGTCCAGATAGTCCCGGGTCACCTGGTCGTTCAGCTCGGTGTGCCAGTCGACCTTCACGGCGCCCGGCAGGTGCCCGGTGTCGTAGAGGAGCACGTCCTCGTCGGACTCGACCACCACGAGGCCCTTGTCGCCCAGGTGCTCGGCCAGCCACTCGGTGGTGACCAGGCGCTGCGGGTCGGCGTACGACTGGAGGCGGGGATTCGGATCGCTCGGCACAGGCATGAGCCCCAAGCTACGCCCGATCCCGGGGCCGTCGGCCGGTCAACGAAAACCAGGTGCAGCAAATGCGGCGGGTCATGCGTGACAGTGGCGGAACCCGCCAATCACAGAGGATCGCCATGACCGTACGGCAACAGACCGGGCCACCCCGGTCCGTGGCAGCGCCGGTGGACTTCACCGACTTCTACCAGGCGCACTTCCATCGGATCGCGGTGCAGCTCTACGCGTACCTGGGGGACCATGCCGAGGCGCAGGACCTGACCCAGGAGGCGTTCTGCCGGATGCTGGAGCGCTGGTCGCGGATCAGCGCGTACGACGATCCCTCCGCCTGGGTCCGCCGGGTGGCGTGGAACCTGGCGACCAGCCGGCTCCGGCGGATGCGCACCGCCGTGCGACACCTGGGCCGGCAGCGTGAGGAGCACGTTCCCGGCCCGGAACCGGACCGGGTGGCGCTGATCCGGGCGCCGGAGGGCACCGTCCGCTCCTGGCTGTCCCGGGGTCGGGCAGCGCTGGCCGGCCAGCTCACCGCGACCCGAGCGGAGGGCCACCGTGCCTGACACCGTCATCGAGGAGATGTTCGCCGAATTCGAGGCGACGGCGAGGGAGACCTTCCGGCCGCCGGGCGTACCGGAGGCGCAGCACCGGGTCCGCGCCCGTCGCCGGCGGCGACGTGGCCTGCTGGCCGGAGTGACGGCGCTGCTGCTCGCCGGATCGGCCGGCGGCTACGCGGCCGCCCACCGGGGCGACCGGCCGGAGCCGACGCCCACCCCCACCGTCTCCCCGACACCCGACGGGAAGGTCACCGAACGGAAGGTCGCCCTGCCGGGCGTCCCAGGTGAGCTGACCGACCTGAGGTTCGTCGACGCCCGCACCGGCTGGGCGCTCTTCGACACCTGCGGCTCGTACGATCCGGACGCCCGCGGCTGCCAGCGAACCATCGCCCGGACCACCGACGCGGGCGTGACCTGGCGACGGACGGCCTTCCCGGCTGCCCCGACCGGTGGGGTGCACCTGCTGCCCAGAGACGACGAGACGCTGACCGTCATGGCGCGCGACGGGTACCTCGTGACCGTCGACGGCGGTGCCACCTGGACCAGCCACCCGCTGGGTTCGCCGCCCGAGGCGACCCGGCGCACCTTCGCCACCCCCTCCGGGCTGTTCATCGGGTGCCCCTCGCCCAAGGGGCTGGACGGCGGCGCCCGGGGGTTGACCTGTGGCCGACAGCAGGTCCTGCGGGTGGTGGACGGTGGCGCACTGCCCCACCAGCCGCCGGTGACCTTGAGTCAGGAGGTCGAGAGCGTCCTATTCGAGGGTGGGGACGGGCGGCTCTGGCTCACCGTCCTCGAAGGGGACCGATTCACTGTGATCACCAGCGACGACCTGGGCGTTACCTGGCGGAAGCTGCCGGCGGTCGCTGGGGCGCGGAACCTCGCCGCTTCCCCCGACGGCCGCGACGTCTGGCTGGTGCGGACGGACCGACCGAACGCGGTGTGGCGGTTGGTCCGCGACCGCTGGCAGCAGGGCCCGGGCCTGCCGGACGACACCGACGGGGTCGCCGCCGTGGGTGGCGGCACCCTGGCGGTCACCAGTACGTACGGCGGTATGGGGTTCGTGGCCGACGGCCGCTACGTCGACGTCCCCGAGCTACGCGACCTGCTGCACAGCAGCTCCAACTACGGGGTCGGCGTCGCGGTGCTGCCGGACGGCACGGTGCTGGTCACGCCCGCCAACAACATGCAGCTCCTCGGCACCGGCCGTGGCGTCGACCGGACCTGGGTCCGGGTCTCCTGATCCACCGCCCCGAGGGCACGGTCGGTACCGGGCCCTCGGGGCGGTCAGGCGCGGCGGTGGACCAGCCGCCCGGCCACCACCGTGGCCAGGCAGGAGCCGTCGTCGCCGAAGACGGCCAGGTCCGCGCGGCCGGCCGGGACCAGTGCCGGCGGGCAGGCCCGATCGAGGACCGCGACATCGCCCCGCGCCGCAGCGGCCCGGAGCGCCGGATCGGGCAGTTGAGCGGCGAGCACCGCGGCGGCGCCGAGCCGGAACAGGGCGTGCACCCGCTCGCGCGGGGTCGGCGCGGCGGGCAGCGGCCCGTCGTGCACCAGCGCCGGCCCGAGGGTGCCGGCCCACCGCCGTACCCGCACCCCGGGGTACGCCTCTGTCAGCTCGTCCAACGGCGCAACGGCCTCGACCCGGTCGCCGTAGACCAGCACCGCGTGATCCGGGCGGGGCTCGTCGTCGAGGGTGAGCCGCAGCAGCGGTGCGGCGTGGATCGTCCGCACCGGTCAGTCGACGATCGGCCCGAGCACCGGCCGCTTGGCGGTGACGAGGTCGCCGGAGGAGCGGCCGGTCAGCCGCCGCTTGATCCACGGAGCCAGGTGCTGCCCGGCCCAGCGCAGGTCGGCGGCGCGGGCGGCCAGCCACGGGGTCGGCGCGGGGTGCGGCGGCACCATCAGCCACTCCTCGTCGCAGCCCACCCCGAGCGCGGCGAGCACCTGCCCGGCGACCCGACGGTGTCCGGCCGCCGACATGTGCAGGCGGTCGGTGCTCCACAGCATCGGGTTGAGGTAGGTGTCGTCGGCGTAGAGGTCGACCAGGATGGCGCCGTGCCGCTCGGCGACCTCCCCCACCGCCCGGTTCAGCAGGTTCACCCGGGGCGCGACGAGTCGCTGCCCGGGAAGCCGGGCCATCACATCGGCGAATCGGAACAGGATCACGTCGGCCCCGCTGGCGCGCAGCTCGCCGATCACCGCGTCGAAGCGGGGGACGAACGAGTCGGCGTCGAAGGTACGCCGCAGCACGTCGTTGCCGCCGGCCGCGAAGCTGATCAGGTCGGGCTTCATGGCCAGGGCGGCCGGCACCTGCTGGGCGACGATGTTCGGGAACAGGCGGCCCCGGATCGCCAGGTTGGCGTAGCCGAAGTCGGGGCCGCCCTCGGCGGCGAGCCGGGTGGCGACCAGATCCGCCCAGCCGCGGTACGTGCCGTCCGGATACGCGTCGTTCATGCCCTCGGTGAAGCTGTCGCCCACCGCCACGAAGCTGCGCCAGTGCACTGCGCCTCCCTCTGACGTCCCGGCAGAGCTGCGTCGGTCAGTCTGTCACCGCCGGCGCCGTCGCCGCCCGCCCCTGGCGTACGACGTGGCGGAGGTCATCGATGGTGACCGTGACGGAGGTGACACCCAGGCAATTGGCGGATCACCGTGCTGCGCTGAACAGCGCGGCACCGCGTGAGGGGCGGACCCCCGTCGGTGGTCCGCCCCTTCCTCGGTTACGAGTGCAGGTCAGGGCGTGTACGCCAGCAGCCTCATGCCCCGCACCGAGGCACGCTCCGCGACCGTGCCGAGTGTCGTGAGATTGCTGTCCAGGACACTGATACCGGTCGCCCGCTTGACGATCACCTTGTTGTCGACGGTGAACAGGATGCTGCGGATGTCGCCGCTACGCGGCAGGTCGGCAACCTTGCTGGTGGTGGTGTCGACCACCGTGAAACTGTCGTCATGGCGCTGCGGGTCGGTGCCGATCCAGCCGATCGAGACGTATCGGCCGTCCATCGACACGCTCCGGGCTTCCCAGCCACCCCAGTGCTCGGCCTCATTCTTCGGCGGCGTATAGGTGTACCGGCGCGACTGCGTCCCGTCCGTCACGTACGGCTTGCCGTCCGACGCCGCGGCCAGCCACCTTCCGTCGGCCGACCAGCACCGCTCGGTCTCCTGGCCCGGGTCACCGTTGACCCGCTCGTTGGCCGCCACGTCGAACAGCACGGACTGCCCGGTCTTGTTGCGCACCATCAGCAGGTCGCCACCCTGCCAGCGCAGCGGCCTGCTGTCCAAGCAGCTGACATCGTCCAGCAGCTTCGTCGCCCCCGGCTTTCCGAGCGTGCCGGCCAGGAGCACACCACTGAGGTTGCCGTTCGTGCTGTCCTGCACCCACGCCACCCGCTTTCCGTCCGGCGAGACGGTGAGGGTGTTGGCCTCGCAGCCGTAAGTGCCGAACGAGAGCTGGTGGGCCACCCGGTCCGAGCTGCCCCGGACGGCGTGGATCCGGGCCCGGGTGGACGTGATCTCCAGGTAGTACCGGGTGCCGGCGAGGACGGACGCCGGCTGCGTCGCCGAGTTGGTCGGCTCCGCGCTCGCCGAACGCTCCGGTTTCGGGGTGACCTCCGCCGGCGGCGGGCTGATGGTGGTCGACGGACCCGCCGGCTGCGGCGCGGGCTTTTGACCGTTGGGCCGGATCGCCAGGGCGGTGCCGGTGGCGGCGGCAATCATCACCAGCGCAGCGGCCGAGGTGGCGACGGCCCGCTGGATGCCGAGCCGGCGGGAGGTACGCAGGGCCCGGTCCCGCAGGTCGACCGGGCTGACCTCGTCGGCCAGGTCGGCCAGGTCGAGCCGAAGGCGATCGTGGTTCATCGGGCGCTTCCTTCCTGGATGTACAGCTCGGCGAGTTCCGGCGCGACGGTGCGCAGCTTGGCCAGGGCCTTCGAGGTCTGGCTCTTGACGGTGCCGACGGTGACACCGAGCAGGTCGGCGACCTCGGCCTCGGTGCGGTCCTCGAAATACCGCAGGACCAGCACGGCCCGCTGTTTGGCGGAGAGCTTCGCCAGCGCGACCCGCAGGGTCAGTCGCAGCGTCGTCTGCTGGGCGTGGTCTGCGGCGGAGTCGCCTCCGCGCGGCTCGGGCAGGTCGCCCGGCATCGATTCGGACACCCGGCGCCGTCGCCACCAGGAGACCTGCAGGTGGTACATCGTCTTGCGGGTGTACGCCTCGGCGTTGCCGCTGTCGTGCAGCCGGTTCCACGAGCGATGGGTCCGCGCCAGGGCGGACTGGACGAGGTCCTCGGCCAGGTGCTGGTCGCCGGTCAGCAGATAGGCCGAGCGCAGCAGTGCGGGGGTTCGTGTTCGCACGAACGAGTCGAACTCACTCAGGAGAGGGTCCACGCGAGCCGATCCTTGGGGTCAGGTGGTGCACCATCGTGATGCCTCCCCAGACGCCACTTTCCGCAAGCAGGGTTGCCGTCGCCGCTGGAGGAATCTTGGACGTGGTAGCCGGATCGCCTGACGCGCCCGGGGAACCGAGGCTGCCCCAAAAGGTGGAGATACAGGCCGAACGCCAGCGAACATTCGCAGCGGCCTCCACCCTTAGGAAGCGTTTGAACGCGGCCGGACGACGAGCAGTCGAAGGAGTGCACGCCCCATGAGTCAGGAGACCAAGACCGAGCAGGCTGGACGCGCGGGTGGCACGCAGTCAGCCCGCCAGAACAGGCTGACCAACGAAGACGGCAAGATCATGATTGCCGAGAACGTGGTGCAGAAGGTCGCCGGGATGGCGTGCCGGGAGGTGGCGGGCGTCCATGCCATGGGCAACGCCGGCACCCGCGCGTTCACTGCCATCCGGGAACGGATTCCGGGCAGCAGCGGGCCGAACGTCTCCCAGGGGGTCGGCGTCGAGGTCGGCGAGACCGAGGCCGCGGTCGACCTGGACGTCATCGTCGAATACGGCGTCAGCATCGCCGACCTGGGCCGGAACATCCAGCGGAACGTGAAGACGGCCGTCGAACGGATGACCGGCCTGAACGTCGTCGAGGTCAACATCAGCGTCGATGACGTGCACCTGCCCGGGACCGATGGCCAACGGCAGGGCCAACAGCAGGAGTCGCGGGTGTCATGACCGCCACGCTTGGCCAGCCCCACGCGGTGGTCGACGGCGTCGACGTGGATGCCGTCGTGACCGCGGTCTGCGCCTGTCCGGACGTGGTGGGCCTGACCGCGGGTTGGATGGGGGGGCGGTCCACCTACCTGCCCGGTCGCCGGGTCGAGGGTGTGGCGGTCGACGCCGATGCCGTGGTGGTGCAGGTGCGGAGCCGGTGGGGGGTCACCGCCGCGGAGCTGGCCGGCCAGGTCCGGGCGGCGGTCACACCGCTGGCGGCCGGGCGTCGGGTCGACGTGGTTGTCGCCGATCTGGAGGACCCGCCTCCGGCCAGGGCGGATGGGCGTCGGGACGGGCGCGCCAACCCGACCGGTCCGGGATCGACAGCGCGACCGGGGTGAACACCCGGCCACCTGTCGGCTGCCGCGCCCCGCGCGGCATCCACCGCGCGGCGCGCACCGCTTCACAGTCCGTACAGCATGATGGGAAGACACGACAGCATGATCAAGTTGATAGGCGTGGTCATCGGCCTGGCGTTGGGTTTCGCCCTGGCATTCGGCAGCTTCGGTCAGATGCTGGTCGTCGCGCTGGGCGCGGCGATCGGTTTCGGGGTGTCGAAGTTCTTCGCCGGTGAGATCGACCTCGCCCCGTACGTCCAGGGCCGGCGGAGCAGCCGGTGACCGCGGCGACGCACGCGGCAGCAGGCGGGCCAGGCCAACCGACACACGGGGAGTTGGGCCGGCTGCACATCCACGACCGGGTGGTGGAGAAGATCGCCGGGCAGGCGGCGCGGGAAGTCGCCGAGGCGGGCAGTGCGAAGCCGCGTGTTCTCGGGCGGTCCCTGCCAGGCGCGGGTCGCTTCGGCGCTCGCCGTACCGACCTGGACGCTGCCGCGACGGCGTCCGCCCAGATCGAGGGATCGGTGACCCGCATCGAGTTGTCCATCAGCGTCCGCTGGCCGGCATGCCTCCCGGAGGTCACCGCCCAGGTACGCGACCGCGTCCGGACCCGCGTGTCGGACCTGACCGGGCTACGGGTCCAGGAGGTGGGGATCTTCGTCACCGACCTGGTCACCGGCCCCGGGGCCGGCAGGCGGGTGCACTGAATCGAGGCCCTGGTGAGAATCACCAACCGTTTGCTCGCGTTCCTGCTGAGCCTGGGGCTGGCCCTCGGCGCCGTACTCGTGTTGATCGAGATCGTTGCCCACGCGGTCGGGGCGAAGCCGTTCGTGCTGAACTGGCCTGGCCTCTACCGCTGGGCGTCCGGCACCACGTGGGGCAGCGGGTCCGTACGGCTGATCGGGGTGGCCCTCGCCGTCATCGGGCTGCTCCTGCTCGCCGCGCAGCTCAAACCCCGTCGGCCCGACCGGTTGCGTCTGCAGCCCGTCGATCCCGCCACCGACGCCGCCATCACCCGGCGGGGCCTGGCCCGGACGCTGCGGTACGCGGCCATCGAGGTCGGTGGCGTCCACGATGCCCACGTCACGCTCGGCCGGCACCTCGTGCGCCTCCGTGCCGAGGTCCACGACGGGGCCGCACCAACGATGGACTCTCTGCACGCCGCAGTGGCCTCGGCCGCCCAGGACCGCCTCGACGCGCTGTGCCTGGCCGCGGCACCGGCTCTGTCCGTGCGGATCAGCAAGGAGGAGCAGGAGTGACGCGCGCCGATCGCATCAACCGGACCTTGATCACCGTCCTCGCGCTGGTCCTGCTCGCCGCCGGCGTCGCGATCCTGCTCGCCGGCGCCGACGTGTTCGGCCGGGGCTTCAGCCGGCGACACCTGCTCGACAACCCGGCCGCGCACTTCGTCGGTGTCCACGGCGGCTGGTTCTGGCCGGTGGCGGCCGTGGCTGCCGCGATTGTCACGGTGCTCGGCCTGCTCTGGCTGGCCACCGTCGTCAACACCAGACCCAGCCAGCGGCGCATCAACATCAGCACCGGCGACGGCACCGGCCGAACCCTTCTCGACTCCGGGGCCCTCGCCAGCGCCGTCACCGCGGAAGTCGAAGACTGCCCGGGCGTCGACGATGTCGACACCAAACTTCTCGGCAGCCCGCACGCACCGCGACTCGCGCTCACCGTCACCGCCGACCCCGACACCGACATCGCCGCGTTGCGCGAGCGACTCGAAGCCCTCACTCTGCCCCGCATCCGGTACGCCCTCGGCAAGCCGGACCTGCCCGTCACGCTCGATCTCACCACCCGACGGCGCGCTCGGGTGGGCTGAGAGCGGGCGGGGTGCGGACGGCCCCCCGGGGCCCAGGAGTCCGCTCGTCGACCTCGTCGCCAGGCCAAGGATGCCGGTGTCGGACACCTGATCCTGACCCACCTGTGGCCCGGCACGGATCCGGCTGCTGCGCGAGCCGCGGCCGGCGACGGTTACGCGGGTGAGATCGCCGCCGCCACCGCTGACCTGAGGCTGGAGCTTTCCTAGTTCCCGCCCTTCTCGAGCGTCCCGTACGGCCCCGCCCGCCCGACGTCACCACTCCACTCGGAACGGACAGAAAACGGCGACGGTCGCCGCGATAATGGCACGGATCCGATCTGGGACGGTCGTGCGTGGACGGTCACGTGAAGCTCTTCCCCGGTCGTCGACGTACACGAGCGAGGACTCGACATGACCGAGGGGCTTCCCTCCAACCCTCCCCCGCCCGCACCGCGCTTCCCGGTCACCGGGCCGTACCTGCCGCCGGCGCAGGCCGCCCCCGCCGGTCCGTACCCCCAGCCGGTCCCGATGCCAGCAGCGCCCGACCGGGCGTACCCACCGCCGTTTCCGCCGCCGGCCGGTCCCTACGGCGCGCCGGGCTACCCGCCGCCTCCGGGATTCGGGCCGCCCGGCCCGTACGGGCCACCGCCCGTCCCGCCGCCGGCCAGGAAGAAGTCGAAGCGCTGGCTCTGGATCTCCCTGACCGCGGTGGTCGTCGTCCTGGCGCTCTGCGGCGGCTCGCTGACCGCACTGAAGCTCCAGCTGGACAAGAGGAACGCGGCGGAGGCCGCGCAGCACCCGATCAAGCCGGCGGAGATCGAAGCCCTGCTGGCCGGGCACACCCGGGCCCTCAAGGACCGGGACCTGGCGGCGTTCACGGCCCCGTTCGACCAGAAGCTCGTCGCGCAACAGACCAGGTTGTTCCGGAATCTCGTCAAGGTGCCGTTCGCCGAGGCCCGCTTCGTGAAGTTCCGGCAGGGCGAATTCGCGTCGGTCGGCGAGGGCTGGACGGTCGAGCTGACGCTGTCGTTCGTGCACCGGTTCGCGTACGACCTGGCACCGGTCGACGAGCTGTACACCTGGACCGTCGTCCGGGCCCGCGAGGGAGCTCCGCTCACCGTCACCACCGTCGGTCACCTGCCGGAGGGGTGGCGGGCGAGCGAGCTCAGTTACTACCCGGCACCGTGGGACAAGTGGCGCAACCTGCACGTCGAGAAGACCGAGCACACGGTGCTGATGGTCGACGCGTCGCTGCGGGCGGAGGCACAGCGGTACGCGCCGGCAGCCGAACGGGCCGCGGTGGCGGACCTGGCCGCCTGGCGGGCCGGGGGTGTGTCCGCCAAGATCCCGCAGGGCTTCGTTCTCTCCCTGGTGAAGGGAGAGAAGGAGATGGCCTCGATCTACCAGACCGGAGCGGAGAGCAACGGCGAGTCCGGGCTCAGCATGCCCTTCCAGCCCACCAGCACCGACAAACGGTACGAGGACCGACCGGGCGTGGGCGGCAGCCGGGTGCTGGTCGACGTCACGGACCCGTACTTCTTCCGGTCAGGTGACCCGGACCTGCCGCCGGCCCTCTTCCGCCACGAGTTCGCCCACTCGATGGTCGCCAACGTCACCGACCACGACCGGGAGGAGTTCAACCTCGACGGACTCCAGAACTGGGTGGTCGAGGGGTTCGCCGAGTACCTGGGGCACGAGAGGCGTTCCTGGATGCGGAGCGATCTCACCGATCACTCCCGGGCCATGCTCCCCGCCCGCCAGGACGATCTGGCGCTACCCAGCAACGACACCTGGGCGACGAAGGGCCGGGTCAGTTACCACTACTGGCTGGGGCACTCCGCGATGAGCTTCATCGCCGACCGGTACGACAACCAGAGGGTCTTCGAGCTGGTCGAGACGCACTACCGGGGCAAGAAGATCGAGGACGCGGTCCAGCAGGTGCTCGGCCTGTCGCACGCCGACTTCGAGAAACAGTGGTCGGCGTACGTGATCGCCAAGACGCGTTGACCGGCCGTGCGGGCCGCCGGCGCGCCGCGTCCCGAATTGGATCGCCGGCCGGCTACGCCGGTCGTACGCTGCGGCAATGCTGCTGCGTATGTCGACCCTGCTGCTCCGGACCCTGCGCGAGGACCCGGCGGACGCGGAGGTGCCGAGCCACCGGCTCCTGCTCCGCGCCGGCTACGTCCGCCGCGCCGCTCCGGGCGGCTACACCTGGCTGCCGCTGGGCAAGCTGGTGCTGGACCGGGTCGCCGAGATCGTCCGCTCGGAGATGGCGGCGATCGGTGACCAGGAGGTGCACTTCCCGGCACTGCTCCCGGCCGAGCCGTACCGGACCAGCGGACGGTGGACGGAGTACGGCGACGACATCTTCACCCTCGCCGACCGCAAGGGTGCCGAGCACCTGCTCGCCCCGACCCACGAGGAGATGGCCGCGCTGCTGGTGAAGGACCTCTTCACCTCGTACCGGGACTTCCCGGTGGCGCTGTTCCAGATCCAGACGAAGTTCCGGGACGAGGCCCGACCCCGGGCCGGCCTGCTGCGTGGGCGCGAGTTCCTGATGAAGGACGCATACTCCTTCGACCTGGACGAGGCGGGGCTCCAGGCGGCGTACGACCGGCACCGCGACGCGTACCGGAAGATCTTCACGCGGCTCGCGCTGGACTTCACGGTGGTGTGCGCGATGTCCGGGGCGATGGGCGGCTCGGCGTCGGAGGAGTTCCTGGCCGCCACCCCGGTCGGCGAGGACACGTTCGTCGGCTGTACCGCCTGCGGCTACGCGGCCAACACCGAGGCGGTGGTGACCCGCGCCCCGGCCGCCGGCGACCCGGACGCGCACCCGGCGACCGAGGTGCACGACACCCCGGAGACGCCGACCATCGCGTCGCTGGTCGAGCTGGCGAGCGCCCGCGCCCTCGGCGGCCGGACGGACTGGACCGCCGCCGACACGTTGAAGAACGTGGTGCTGACCGTGCGCCGGCCCGGCGCCGAGCAGGCGGAGCTGCTGGTGATCGGCCTGCCCGGGGACCGCGAGGTGGACCTCAAGCGGGTCGAGGCGGCGCTGCATCCGGCCACGGTGGCGGTCTTCGAGGACTGGGCGGCCCACCCCGAGCTGGTCCGCGGATACATCGGGCCACAGATCCTGGCCAAGCACGGCATCCGCTACCTGGTCGACCCGCGAGTGGTGCCCGGCACCGCCTGGCTGACCGGCGCGAACGAGCCGGGCCGGCACGCGGTCGACGTCGTCTGCGGACGGGATTTCGTGCCGGACGGAACGATCGAGGCCGCCGAGGTGCGTCCCGGTGACCCCTGCCCGGCCTGCGGCACGGGCGAGCTGACCATGCGCCGTGGCGTCGAGGTGGGGCACATCTTCCAGCTCGGGCGCCGGTTCACCGACGCCTTCACGGTCGACGTGCTCGGCCCGGAGGGGAAGCCGGTCCGGCCCACCATGGGCTGCTACGGCATCGGCATCTCCCGCGCGGTCGCGGCGGTCGCCGAGCAGCACCACGACGACCGGGGTCTGGTCTGGCCGGCGGCGGTCGCACCGTGCGACGTACACCTGGTGGCGGCCGGGAAGGGGCCGCAGCTCGACGGGGCGCTGGACCTCGGCGGGCGCCTCTCCGCCGCCGGCCTGCGGGTGCTGGTCGACGATCGCACGCACGTGTCGGCCGGGGTGAAGTTCACCGACGCCGAACTGGTCGGCATCCCGCGCGCCGTCGTGGTCGGCCGCCGGTTCGCCGAGGGATACGTCGAGCTGCGCGACCGCGCCTCCGGCGAGCGGGTCGAGCTGCCGGTGGACGGCCTGGTCGAGCACCTGCTCGCCCAGGTGGGCGGGGCGCGCCGCGACCGGGTGTAGCCGACGCGCGACGGGGTACCGCTCCAGATCGACCGAGGTTTTCGGAGGCTCTCATGTACCGGGTCAGCGACGTGATGACGAAGCAGGTGGTCTACCTGCCGGCGGAGACCACCCTGGACGAGGCGGCCAGGGTGATGAAGGAGTCGGACATCGGCGACGTGGTGGTCACCGACGAGGCGACCCTCGCCGGCGTACTGACCGACCGCGACATCGTGGTCCGGGCGGTGGCGGAGCGGGCCGACCCGACCACCACCACGATCGGCTCGATCATCACCCGCGAGGTGGTGATGATCGAGCAGCATGCCACCGCCGGCGAGGCGGCCGGCCTGATGCGGGAGCGCAACATCCGGCGGGTGCTGGTCTGCGACAGCGAGCGCAAGCTGGTCGGCATCGTCTCCCTCGGCGACCTGGCCAGGCAGCTCGACCTCGACTCCGCCCTCAGCGTCGCCCCGAACAGGTGAGAGGAGGGCCGATAACCTCAAGGCATGCCGGAGATGCCGAGGAAGCTGGCCGAGATCGTTGACGAGTTCGCCGCCGCGCCCCGGGACGTGGTGCTGGAGATGCTCCTCGAGTACGCCGACGTCGTCCCGCCCCTGCCGGCCGGGGTGGACCGGGCCGAGCTGGAGCAGGTCCCCGAGTGCCAGACCGCCTTCTTCCTGCGCGCCGAGGTCGAACCGGACCGGACGGTGACCACGATCTTCGACTGCCCCCCGGAGGCGCCGACCACGCGGGCCTTCGCCGGCATCCTCGCCGAAGGGCTGGCCGGGGCGAGCGCCGAGCAGGTGCTGGCCGTGCCGGACGACATCTACCAGCGAATGGGGCTGGCCCAGGCGATCAGCCCGTTGCGGGTGCGCGGCGGCACGGCGATCCTGGCCCGGCTCAAGCGTCAGGTCCGGGAACAGATTTCCTGATCAACGGGTTGTCTCCGGTCATGGAGATCGAGATCTACGCCGACGTCGTCTGCCCCTGGTGCTGGATCGGCAAGCGCCGGCTGGAGCGGGCGCTGGAGTCGTACGACGGCGAGGTGACCGTCCGGTTCCGGCCGTTCCAGCTCGACCCGACGCCGGTGACCGAGCCGAAGCCGCTGGTCGAGGCACTGGCCGCGAAGTTCGGCGGCCGGGAGCGGGCCGAAGGGATGTTCACCCACGTGACCCAGGTCGCCGCCGGCGTGGGGCTCGACATGCGCTTCGACCGCGCGGTGCACGCCAACACCTTCGAGGCGCACCGACTGGTCCGGTTCGCCACCGAGCGGGGCCGGGCCACCGAGATGGTCGACGCGCTCTATCGGGCGCACTTCACCGACGGGATCGACGTCGGATCGAAGGACGCGCTGGTCAAGCTGGCCGTCGAGGTCGGCTTGGACGAGACCGAGGCCCGGGAGTACCTGGAGTCGAACCTCGGGCGACGCGAGGTGGCCGCCGACCTGGCCGAGGCGCGCCAGCTCGGGGTGTCCAGCGTGCCGACCTTCGTGCTGGCCGGGAAGTACGCCGTCACCGGCGCCCAGGAGCCGGAAACCCTGCTCGCCGCCCTCCGCGAGGTCGAGCAGCGGGAGTCGACCGCCTGACAAGACATCGATGTTCTTAATGTTTCACGTGGAACAACATCGATGACATTGACGGATCAGACGGGCCTGGCCAGGTCTTCCACCACCGTTGCCCCGGGCAGCGCACCGAGCGCCGGCCCGGGCAGCGCGATCTTGCTGTGCCGTACGCCGGATCCGATGATCGCGTGCGGCGTGGCGATCACCCGCGAGTCGACCAGGATCGGCCACCCCTCCGGCAGCCCGATCGGGGTGATTCCGCCGTACTCCATCCCGGTCAGCTCGACCGCGTCGGCCATCGGCGCGAAGCTCGCCTTGCGCACGTCCAGCATCCGGCGCACCACGCCGTTCACGTCGGCCCGGGTGGTGGCGAGCACGACGCAGGCCGCGTACCGGGTCTCGCCACCCCGCTTGCCGGCCACCACCACGCAGTTCGCCGACTGATCGAGCCCCACCTCGTACGCCTGGCAGAACGCGGCCGTGTCGGCCAGCTCGGCGTCGATCGGGGCGACCAGCACGTCGTCGACGTCAACCGGCGCCTCGCCCGGCCACCCCTCGATCGCGGCCGCGACCGGCGGTGCCAGCAGGTCCAGTCGGGTACGGGCAGGTTCGGTCTTCAGCGTCCCCATCACGGGTGCGATCCTCGCACCCGCCAATCGAACCCGCTATCCGACATCCCGCCCGACCGAACGTCAGCTACCGGTGAGGAAGGCGTTCTCGCGAGCGAACGTCCGGTCCTGGTAGGCCGCGAGCTGCTCGGCCCGTTGCATCTGGGCCCGGTGCCTTTCCACGTCCTCGATGCCGTGCCGGATGCCCAGCCGAATCACGCCGTACAGGAAGACGAAGCCGAACACGTACAGGATCACCGTGGTGACGAAAACCAGCATGCGCTCACGTTAGGGCGACGCGGAACCGCAGAAGTTTTCATTTCCGGCCGGTTCCCCCATACGTGTCTGCGAGATGATCCGCCCAGGTCCGGGTACCGGTCGGGGTGGCCGTGGTGGTGAGCCCGCCGGACCGCAGCGACCGACCGAGCCGCCCCGGGATCCGTACCGGCAGCAGCGGGCGGCGGGACCGGCGCGCCGCCCGCCACGCCCGTACCGCGTCGTCGAAGCGGAGCACCTGCGGGCCACCGAACTCCGCGACGGCGTACGACGGGCCGGCCGCCAGCATCGCGGCGAGGCGGGCCGCCACCTCCCCGGGGTCGACCGGCTGGGCGAGCACGGCCGGATCCCCGATCACCGGCCCGAGACGGCTGGCGCGACGCAACAGCTCCTCCAGGAACTCCGGGAACTGGGTCGCCCGCAGCACGCTCCACGGAACCGGGCCGGCCGTCACCACCTGCTCGGCCGCGAGCTTGTGCCGGTAGTAGCCGAACGGCACCCGGTCGACTCCCACGATCGAGACGTAGACCAGGTGCCCCACGCCGGCCTGCCCGGCGGCCACCACCAGGCGGCGGGTGCCCAGCACGTCGATCTCCTGGGTACGTCGAGTCGGCGAGGTGGCCAGGTGGAGCACGGCCTCAACCCCGGCGACCGCCGCGGCCAACCCTTCGCCGGTGGCGAGGTCGGCCGCCAGGTACTCCACGGTGGAGTCCTCGCGTGGATGTCGGCTCACCGCCCGCACCGTGAACCCGCCGTCCCGCAGCCGCGGCAACACCGCCCGCCCGAGCCGCCCGCTCGCCCCGGTGACCAGAACCCTCATCGACCGTCCTTTCCCGTGCCGTACACCCAGGGGACGAGATGGCGGCAACCGTCGTGACGGCGGAGCGGTCACGACCGCACGCCGATCCTCCCCGCCGTGGAGGCGGCCGACACGGCGAATCCGGACGGCCCGCCGCCGCCCGGCAGCCGAGGCCCCCTCAGGCGGCCACCGGGCGGACCACCACCCGGCCGGCGAGCAGCACGCCGACCAGCCCGCAACCGCCCGCCACGGCCAGGGTGACGGCGTAGCTCGCCGGGCCGGGCGCCGCTCCGGCCGCCAGCACGGCGCCGGTCAACGCCAGCACCGTGGCCGCCGCGAGCGAGTCGCCCAGTTGCAACGCCGAGCTGTTGCGGCCCTGCTCGTCCGGTGCCGAGAGGGCCAGGGTGAGCACCGACAGGGACGGGTAGAGCAACCCCATGCCGAGGCCGGCCACGGCCCAGGCGAACACCACGAGCGCCACGGGTACGCCCGGCAGTACGGCCAACGCGACGCTGGCCGTACCGAGGGTGATGCAGCCCAGCCCGGCCCGGGGCAGGGTGGCGGCGGAGCGCGGCGGGGCCAGCCGGCCCTGGAGCCACGAGCCCACCGACCAGGACACCGCTCCGACGGTCAGCACCAGGCCGGCCGCGGTCGGTGAGAAGCCGCGTTCCCGGGAGAGCATCAGCGGCAGCACCACCTCCGCCCCGGCGAACGCCGCCGAGGCGAGGCCCCGCAGGCCGACCACGGTGGGCAGCCCCCGCCCGGCCCGCAGGAAGCCGGCCGGCAGCAGGCGCGGGGCGCAGACCAGCAGTCCGGCCAGCGCCACCGCCACCAGCACGACCGCCAGCGCGCCGCGCTGCTGCCCCCCGTGGTGCAGCAGTGCGGCGCTCGCCCCCGCCCCGCAGGCCCAGCCGATCCGGGCCAACGCGCCGGCGGGCGGCCGGGTCGGGACCGCGGCGCCGAGCGCCCGTAGCCCGGGCTGGATCAACAGCACCGCGGGCACCGCGACCACCGGCACCGCCAGGAAGACCCAGCGCCAGCCCAGGTGCTCGACGATCAGGCCGGCCAGCGCCGGACCGACCAGCGACGGTACGACCCAGGCCGCCGCGAACGCGGCGAAGACCCGCCGTCGCAACTCCTCGGGGTAGGCCTGCCCGACGATCACGTACAACGCCACGGAGAGCAGGCCCGAACCGAAGCCCTGCACCACCCGGCCGGCGACCAGCACGCCCATCGTCGGGGCGGCACCCGCGACCGCCAGCCCCGCCACGAACCAGGCAACCCCGTGCCACATCGGCGGGCGCGGGCCCCGCGCGTCGCACCAGATGCCGGAGACGACCATGGCCACCACGCCGGCGGCGAACGGGCCACCGAAGGCGAGCGCGTACAGGGTCAGCCCGTCCAGACTGCGGGCGACCGTGGGCATCGCTGTGCCCACGGCGAGGGCCTCGAACGCCAGCAGCGACACCAGGGCGACGCTGCCCACGGTCATCGCCCGCAGGCGCGGGGAGTACAGGTGCGCGGGTGGGGACGCCGGCGCGGTGGTGGCGGTCACCGGCGGTCCGGCGTACGTACGGTCGACATGGGCTCAAGCTTGGGACCTCAACCCGGATTCAGGTCAACCGTGAGCCTCGTCTCGTCAGGCCGACTCCAGCGACTCACCGAATCCCCGAACCACGCCGGAGAGGTGCTGGTCGGCCAGCAGATGCCCGGCGGTGATGACCAGGGCCAGCGGCCACTCGATCACCTGAAGGGCGGCAAGCACGCCCAACCCGGCGTAGTAGGCCAGCTTGTCGGGCGGGGGCACCGCCACCTCGCCCAGCATCGGGATCTCCACCCGGCGGCAGTACGTCCTGATCATCTCGTGCGCCCCGCTGAGGTGTCGCGTCAGCGTGCTCATTCCGCCTCCCCGGTCTGGACTTCCACATCCACGTCGGAGCCGGCATTCCACCGGCGACCCGGTCCATGCCCCGGGCAGCGGGGAAACTTCCCCCGCCCGGGGGGCATAACGGACGCGACGCCGGGAAGTCCGGGCGCCGGGACGAAGCGCGGGAGGCGAGATGACGCACGGCGGGCGCGGCGACGGGAGCAGCGGGGAGCGCGGCCGACGGCTCGGCCGTACACCTCGATGACCTCGCTGGGCCGATACGCCGGCCTCCTGTTGTCGCCGGGCGCCGTCGCGCGGGTGGCCCGCACCGTTGTCACCGGCGTGCCCGACGCGGCCCGGGCGGGCGGCGCTGCCGTGGGGAACGTGGCCCAGGCCGCCGTGCCACAGGCCGTCACCGAGGCGGCGGAGAGCGTGAGTACGGCGGCGACCCGGATGGCCCGACTCGTCGGGCTGACCCGACGCCGCGTCTGGTCGAAGGACGGCCGGCACCACATCGAGGTGCACGGCGTCTGCCAGGACGGCGGCGACCGGCTGGCCCGCCAGGTCGAGGCCGCGCTGGAACAAATGCCCGGCGTCGCCTGGGCCCGGGTCAACGCGCCCTCCGGCCGGGTGGTGGTGGCGGTCGAGGAGCCGAAGCCGAAGCTGGGCAACCTGATCGCCACTATCGCGCGGGTCGAGCGGGTGTGCCCGTACGAGCCGGACTCGGAGATCCCGCCGCCGCACCCGCCCGAAGAAGGGCCGCGTACGCCCCGTACCTTGGGCGCGCTGGCCTCGGACGCGCTCGGCCTGACCATCTCGGCGGCCACCCGGATCCTGCCGTTCGCCCCGGTCCCCGGTGAGGTGGCCGGGTTCCTCTCCGCGATCGACCTGCACCCGAAGCTGCACGCGCTGGCCGACCGGGGGCTGCGCGCGGACCCCCGCGCCGACATCATCTTCCCGCTCGTCGAGGCGGTCGTGCAGGGCCTCACCGGCGGCTGGGCCGGGATCGCCCTGGACGGCGCACAGCGGGTGGTGCAGTGGGGCGAGGCGCGGGCCCAGCTCACGGCCTGGACCAGGGCCGAGCCGCGGCTGACCGGGGATCCGGACCGGGCGGTGGCCCGGGTTCCGAAGGGGCAGCGGCCCTGCCCGGTCCCGGACGGTCCGGCCGAGCGGTACGTGAGCCGCGCGCTCGCCGCCGGTGCGGCGGCCGGCGCCGCTGCGGTGCCGGCGGCCGGCGGCAAACGGGCTGCGGCGCTGGCCCTCTCCTCGCTGCCGAAGGCGCCGGGAGCCGGACGCGAGGGGTACGGCGCCCAGCTCGGCCGGATGCTGGCCCGCCGCGGCGTGATCGCGATGGACCGCAGCGTGCTGCGCGAGCTGGACCGGATCGACACGGTGCTGCTGGACACCGCGATCCTCGGCTCGGACCGGGGCGTGCTGGCCGACCTGGCGCCGCTGCCCGGAGCGGACACCGCGCACGTCTCGGCCCGGGCCTTCGCGCTCTTCGACCCGGCCGCCCCCGACGGGATGCGGGAGGCCGACGGCTGGCGGCTCGGCCCGCTGGACCGGGTCGACGCCGCCGACCCGGGCGACACCCCGGACAGCCGCCGGCTCCGGGAAAGCGGTGGTCTGCTGCTCGGCCTCGCGGCCGGTGACACCCTCGCCGCCGTGGTACGGGTCGAACCGGAACCGGCGCCCGGCGTGGACGCCCTGCCCACCGCCGCCCGCCAGGCCGGCCTGCGGCTCGTGGTGGCGGGCGACGACGACGGCCGGTACGGCTTCGCGGATGTCGTCGTGCCCGGCGGACCCCAACTCGCCGACTCGGTACGCGCCCTGCAACGCGACGGTGCGGTCGTCATGGTCGTCTCCGGTGACCGCGCCGCGCTCGGCGCCGCCGACTGCGGGCTCGGTGTGGCCGCCCCCGAGGACCTCCCACCGTGGGGCGCGCACCTGCTGGTCGGCGACGACCTGCGGATCCCCGCGCTGCTGGTCGACGCCACCGGCGTGGCCCGCCGGATGACCGGGCAGAACATCCGGATCGCGATGGCCGGCAGCGGCCTGGGGGCGTTGGGCGCCTTCACCGCCGCCCCCGTTCAGCTCCCCGGCCGGGTCCTCGCCACGGTCAACGGCGCCGGCGCGGTGGCCTTCGCGCACGGCGTATGGCGGGCTCACCGGCTGCCGGACCGGACCCGCGCACCGGTGCCCGCGCTGACTGCCTGGCATCTGATGCCGGTGGAGACCGTGCTGGCCCAGCTCGGAACCGAACCGGCCGGGTTGACCAGCGAGGAGGCGGGACGCCGCCGACGGGCCGCGACCGGCGACGGGGGTGGCCCGCCCGGGCTGCTGCGGGTGTTCGTGGACGAGTTGTCGAACCCGCTCACCCCGGTGCTCGCCGCCGGGGCGGTGCTCTCCGCCGCGTTCGGCTCACTGGTCGACGCGGCCCTGGTCGGCGGGGTGGTGGGCGGTTCGGCGCTGGTCGGCGCGGTGCACCAGCGCAACACCGAACGGTCCCTGGCCGAGCTGCTGTCCCGCTCGGCGGTGACCGCCCGGGTGCTCCGGGACGGCGCCGAGCAGGTGCTGCCCGCGGCGGAACTGGTCCCGGGGGACGTGGTCGCGGTCGGCCCAGGCGACGCGATCCCGGCCGACTGTCGGGTGATCGCCTCAGACGGGCTGGAGGCCGACGAGTCGTCGCTGACCGGCGAGTCCCTGCCGGTGGGCAAGAACGCCGAGCCGGTGGTGGCGGCGGCCGTCGCCGAGCGGCGCTCCATGCTGTACGAGGGCACCACCGTCGCCGCCGGCCACGGCACCGGCGTGGTGGTGGCGACCGGCGAGGAGACCGAGGCGGGCCGGAGCCTCGCCATGGCCCGGCAGGCCCCGCCGGCCAGCGGCGTGGAGGCGCGGCTCGGGAAGCTGACCAGCGCCGCCGTACCGCTGGCGGCCGGCTCGGCGATCGCGGTCGCCGGGGCGGGCCTGCTCCGGGGCGTACCCCTGGCGGAGACGGCGGCCACCGCCGCGAACCTGGCCGTCGCCTCGGTGCCGGAGGGCCTGCCGTTCCTGGTCAGCGCCGCGCAACTGGCGGCGGCGCGGCGGCTGGCCGAGCACGGCGCGCTGGTCCGCAACCCACGGACCATCGAGGCGCTGGGCCGGGTGGATGTGCTCTGCTTCGACAAGACCGGCACCCTCACCGAGGGGAAGCTGCTGCTGGCCGGCGTAGGCGACGGCGGCGACCGGTACGCCCCGCCGGAGCGGCTGGACGAGCAGCTCCAACTGACCCTGGCCACGGCGCTGCGCGCCACCCCGGCGGCGGCCGACCCGGACGAGCTGCCCCAGCAGACCGACCGGGCGGTACGCCGCGGCGCGGGCACCGCCGAGGTGGTGGAGCAGACCGGCGTGGCGGACTGGGCGGCGGTGGGCGGACTGCCGTTCGAGCCGTCTCGCGGCTACCACGCCACGGTCGGACAGACCGCCGACGGGCTGCTGCTCAGCGTCAAGGGGGCGCCGGAGTCGGTCGTGCCGCGCTGCGCGGCCCGCCGGACGGCCGGGGGCGACGAGCCGCTGGACGCGGCGGGCCGGGACGCGCTGCACGGGATGCTCGCCGAGCGGGCCCGGGCCGGGCATCGCATCCTCGCCGTCGCGGAATGCCCGGTGGACACCGAGTCGGTGACCGACGACCAGGTCGAGGGGTTGGTCTTCGTCGGCTTCCTGGCGCTCGCCGACGGGGTACGGGAGAGCGCGAAGCCCGCGGTCCGCCGGATCCGGCAGGCCGGCGTGCACACCATCATGATCACCGGCGACCATCCGGCCACCGCCGAGGCGATCGCCGCGACCATCAGCCCCGACCACGGGGAGCAACGGGTGGTCACCGCGACCGACCTGGACCGGCTCGACGACGAGGCGCTGGCCGAGCGGCTCATGGCGACCGACGTGGTGGCCCGCTGCACCCCGGCCCACAAGGTCCGCATCATCCAGGCGCTGCAACGGCGGGGCCGCACCGTGGCGATGACCGGCGACGGCGCCAACGACGCCCCGGCGATCCGGCTGGCCGACGTGGGCATCGCCCTCGGCCAGCGCGGCACCCCGGCGGCCCGCGCCGCCGCCGACCTGGTGGTCACCGACGACCGGCTGGAGACGATCATCGCCACGCTGGTCGAGGGACGGGCGATGTGGTCGTCCGTCCGCCACGCGCTGAGCATCCTGGTCGGCGGCAACCTCGGCGAGATCGCGTTCAGCGTGCTGACCGCCGCCGCCACCGGCCGGTCCGCACTGAACGGACGGCAACTGCTCCTGGTCAACCTCCTCACCGACCTGGTGCCGGCGCTGGCCATCGCGGTCCGCCCGCCCGCCTCCGACCGCGCCGACCACCTGCTCCGGGAGGGGCCGGACACCTCCCTCGGCGGGACGATGACCCGGGAGATCGCGCTCCGGGCGGGTGCCACCACGCTGGGCGCGACCGCCGGCTGGACGCTGGCCCGGTGGACCGGGCGGCAACAGCGGGCCGGCACGGTCGCGCTCGCCTCGCTGGTCGGCACCCAGCTCGGGCAGACCGTGCTGGCCGGCGGCACCAGCCCCACCGTGCTCGCCTCCACCGCCGCCTCGGTCGGCGTACTGGTCGGGGTGGTGCAGACACCTGGGCTCAGCCAGTTCTTCGGCTGCACTCCACTCGGCCCGGTCGGCTGGACAATCGCCGCCGGCTCCGCGCTCGGCGCGACCTTCGCCAACGGCGCGCTCACCCGGCTGGTCGACCGCCTCCCGCAACGCTAGTTACTAGGCCGGTCGGTACCGCCAGCTCCCGCACATGGACGGCGACCGAACGGGAACTCCGGCCACGGAGGTGATCGACATGGCCTTCGTCCAGGTCATCGAGTACGAGTCGGACCGCCCCGCCGACGTGCGGGCGCTGAGCGAGGAGTGGGGGCAGCGGCAACTACCGAACGCGCCGGCCCGGTTGACGGTCGCCGAGGACCGGGAGCGGCCCGGGCACTTCGTGATGGTCGCCGAGTTCGACAACTACGAGCAGGCGATGGCGCACAACGCCCAGCCCGAGACCGGCCGGTACGCCGAACGGATGCGCAGCCTGACCCGGCGTGAACCCCGCTTCATCAACCTGGAGGTGGTGCAACGGGAGATGTAAAGAACTCGAGCCCGGCACCGCACCACGGCTAAGGTGCCGCCGTGGCGCACCTCGAGAAGATCACCACGGACAACGTCCTGGCCGCCTGCGCGATCACCGTACGGCCCGACCAGGAGGGCCTGGTCGCGCCGGTCGCCCGGTCACTGGCCGAGGCGTACGTCCAGCCCGATGTCGCGTGGCCGCGGCTGATCGTCGACGACGACCAGCCGGTCGGCTTCCTGATGGCCTTCCTCGACGTGCAGTGGCGGGCGGAGGACCCGACCGATGTCCGTTCCGGGCTGTGGCGGCTGAACATCGCCGCCGACCGGCAGGGCCGGGGATACGGGCGCTTCGCCGTCGAAGCGGTGGCCGAGGAGCTACGCCGCCGGGGCGCCGAACGGCTCACCACCACCTGGGCCCCCGGCGCGCACGGCCCCGAGCGCTTCTACCAGCGCCTCGGCTTCCGGCTCACCGGCGAGCGCAGCGGCGACCAGGTCGTCGGCGAACGGGACCTGTGACGGTCAGTGCCAGGTGGCGGCGGCCCGCCGCAACCTGTCGTTGATCGCCCGCCCCACCCCGACCTCCGGGACCGGCTCGGCGACGATCTCGGTCACTCCGGCCGCATCCAGCCCGTGCAGGGCGTCGAAGAGCCGGGCGGCCGCCGCCGTCAGGTCGCCCTCGGGCGACAGCACCTCTACCGCGGCCCATCCGCCCTCGGCCGGGCGTTCGCGAAAGGCCAGAAACCCGCGCCGGCCGCCGTCGCCCGGCACCGACTCCGCCGCCCCCAACCGCAACGGCGTACGCGGCGCGTAGTGCGCGGCCAGCGTCCCGGGCGCCACCGGCTGGCCGGAGCTGCCCGGTCGTACGTCGACCGGCCCGACCGCCTCGACCAGGGCCTCCACCGGCAGCGCGCCCAGCCGGAGCACCACCGGCCGCTCACCCCGGGCGTCCACGATGGTCGACTCGATGCCGCACCGGGTCGGGCCGCCGTCGAGCACCACGTCCACCGCGCCGCCCAGCCCGGCCACCACATGCTCGGCGCGGGTCGGGCTGAGCTGTCCGAACCGATTGGCGCTGGGCGCGGCCACCGGCACCCCGGCGGCGGCGATCAGCGCCCGGGCGGACGGCTCGTCCGGCACCCGGACCGCCATGGTGTCCAGGCCGGAGGTGACGATCGGCGGGATGGCCGCCGGCCGGTCCACGATCAGGGTGAGCGGCCCGGGCCAGAAGCGGTCGACCAGCGCGGCTACCGCCGGCGGCACCGCGCCGACCAGGCCGGGCAGGTCGGCGGCGTCGGACAGGTGGGTGATCAACGGGTCGAAGCTGGGTCGGGCCTTCGCCTCGAAGATCCGGGCCGCGGCCCGAGCGTCGAGCGCGTTCGCGCCCAGCCCGTAGACCGTCTCGGTGGGGAAGGCGACCAGCCCTCCGGTACGCAGGACGGCGGCGGCCTCGGCGATGCCACTGCCGGCCGGCAGGACGCGCGGGGATCCGGTGCTCACGCCCCGACGCTAGCCTGCCGCCCTACGGCCGGTACGACGGGCCGGTGCAGTGGAGACGTCCGGCATCACCCCGCTCCGCCGGGGCAGGCGCCTGGGCAGCGCTCACCCGACACCTGGCCGCCGATCCCGTCCCGCCGACGGCCGCGGCCAGGTAGACACGGTCGTGTGGCTCCCGCCGTCGGGGCGGACGTGCCCGAGGGAGGGACAATGACCGAGGACCGCCCGCGCAAGCGCGTGGACAGCGTCGACGACCTGGTCACCTGGCTCCAGTGGCTCGCGGACGACGTGGCGCGCGCCCCGGACGCGGTGGTGAATCCCGAACTGGACCGCTTCCTGGCCACCTGGGCCACCCAGCTGCGCGATCGGGCCCGCATGCAGCGCAGAGCGGGCCGGCCGGGACCCGAGCAGCCCTCCTGGCAGCTCGTCGCCGACGTCATGTACGACGCCTGCTACCGCTCCTGACCCCAGCTCGCCGACCGGCTGGAACGGCACACGCGGCGGTCCGGGCTCGGCCCGGCCACGCTCGATCGTCCGTCACCACCCGGTCAGGGCGTTCGGGGGACCGTCCAGGATGCGCTGGCCGGCCCGCTGATCGAGGGGTAGGGCGCCGATCAACCGTCGAACCTACGGGCGGCCGACCAACAGCCG
The DNA here is from genome assembly GCF_047921475.1 of Micromonospora sp. SL4-19. Classification (NCBI taxonomy): domain Bacteria; kingdom Bacillati; phylum Actinomycetota; class Actinomycetes; order Micromonosporales; family Micromonosporaceae; genus Micromonospora; species Micromonospora sp. SL4-19. Next base: position 1,152 of record NZ_JBLROB010000029.1, on the reverse strand, counting down.
GAGGGAGCCGAGGAACTCCTTCTGCGTACGCAGATGCCCGTAGCGGGCGTCCCACGCCCCGGACTCAAGGTCGCTCCGCAACTGCTCCATGGCCGCGAGAGCCGCATCTGGTTCGACGAAGCCCCAGGCCGACTGTGCGGCACGAACGCCCGGGTCGAGGAAGCGTTCGGGCCGAGCGTAGAAGGCTTCGGTGAACCCGTCGGTGCAGTCAATGGGAATCGGCACCGGAATCACGTCACAGGTGGCACCGATCGCTGCGGCGATGGCATCGATGGCGGGATAGCGACGTCGTTCGGCGGCGATCAACTCGGGCGCGTACTCGGCCAGCCACAGCAGGTCCAGAGCATCGCCGTCAAGGGTGAGCACCACGATCGGGCCTCGCGACACTCTCCGCAGCTCGGCCAGACCCTTCGTGCTGTCGGACCATTGGTGCACGGTGACGGTGGCCATCGCGGCGTCGAAGGCGTCGTCGTCGAAGGGCAACTCTTCCGCAGTCGCATCGATCGCCGGAACCGCGCTGGTCGGACGCTGGCCACGCATGGCCGCGGACGGCTCGACTGCGACGACGTAGCGATCGTTCGGCTCATAGGAACCGGCTCCGGCTCCGACGTTGAGCACCGTACGGGCGTCTCCGAGCGCCTCATGCAGCAGCGCGGCGATGCGTGGATCGGTGCGACGCTGGCCGGAGTAGCCGCTGCCGTGGGTGTCGTAGTCGAAGTCGCCCGCAAGCGTTCGGGTCATGGCGCCCTCCCCTGATTGATCCGTTCCCGTCGATGCTCACCGTACCGATCCGACAGCCGCCAGGCCTCCCAGCCATGCCCCGGCCAGGGATCCTCCGCTACAGGCGTTTCGCCATCTGTTGGGTCGTGACCTGTTAACCAGACGCCAGGTACAGCGAGATCGCGGGCAGGTTATGGCCGAACACGTTCAGCCCGAGCCGAGTCGCACCCGCTACCCGTGCCACCGCCTCTACAGCCGCAAGGATTGCTCTCCCATAGCCGGATCGCCGGTAGGGCTCTTCCACGCTGATGTCGTGGAGCCACGCCCTGTCGGTCGTTCTGGTCTGCGGGTCCTCCAGCCCGACCCACGCGTGACCGACGACCTGGCCCGTGGTGTCCTCGGCTACCAGAAGGCGCTGGCGTTCCGTCGCCA
>NZ_JBLROB010000028.1:0-84575 GCF_047921475.1 Micromonospora sp. SL4-19 | reverse complement strand
GCGGCGCGCCCGGACGGCGGGCGACCACGACGCGGGTGTGGCCCGCCGTGACCGGCGCAGGGATCAAGCCTGACCGCCCGGAGCCGGGCACGGCGGGCCACACCCCCACCGCAACCACCAACGAACAACGGGCTATCCGAAACCGCAACCACCGACGGAGACACCCCGACACGACCGCCGACGAAGCCGACCGTCACCGAAGACGGACGGTCACGGCTCGAACTTGTAGCCCAGGCCCCGGACGGTGACGATGTAGCGAGGCGCGGACGGCTCCGGCTCGATCTTGGAGCGCAGCCGCTTGACGTGCACGTCCAAGGTCTTGGTGTCGCCCACGTAGTCGGCGCCCCAGACCCGGTCGATGAGCTGCCCCCGGGTGAGCACCCGCCCGGCGTTGCGCAGCAGCAGCTCCAGCAGCTCGAACTCCTTGAGCGGCAGTTGCACGGCAGCACCGTCGACGGTCACCACGTGCCGCTCGATGTCCATGCGGACGGGGCCGGCGGCCAGGGTCGGAGCGCCCGACTCGGTCGCCTCCGAGCTCTGCCGGCGCAGCACCGCCCGGATCCGGGCCACCAGCTCACGCGGTGAGTACGGCTTGGTCACATAGTCGTCGGCTCCGATCTCCAGGCCGACCACCTTGTCGATCTCGCTGTCCCGTGCGGTGACCATGATGATCGGGACATGCGAGCGCTGACGGAGCTGACGGCAGACCTCCGTGCCCGACATCTCCGGCAACATCAGGTCGAGCAGCACGATGTCGGCGCCGGTCCGGTCGAACTCGGTGAGGGCGGAGGTCCCCGTCGCAGCGACGGACACCTCGAAGCCTTCCTTGCGGAGCATGTAGGACAGGGCGTCGGAGAACGATTCCTCGTCCTCGACCACCAGTACGCGGCTCAACGGGTGTTTCCTTTCCGTTCGGTCGGACCTACCGAAGCTCGGCCGGGCCGGCCTCGATCCCAGCGGAGGAGAGTGTCGCCTCCAGGTCGTCCGGGGGACTGGCGGGCAGCCGGAGGGTGAACGTCGACCCCCCACCAAGAGTGCTCGACACGTCCACCCGACCGCCATGGTTGCTGGCGATGTGTTTGACGATGGCCAGGCCGAGGCCGGTGCCGCCGGTGGCCCGGGAGCGGGCCTGGTCGGCCCGGTAGAACCGTTCGAAGATCCGGTCGACGTCGTTCGGCGCGATGCCGATGCCCTGGTCGGCCACGGCGATCTCGACGTGCTCGGCGGTCGCCCGCACGGTCACCCGGACCATGGTGTCCTCGCCCGAGTAGGTGATCGCGTTCTCCACCAGGTTCGACACGGCGGTGGCGAGCTGGCTGTCGCTGCCGTACACGGTCAGGCCGCGCTGGCCGTCGACGACGACCTCCACCCGGCGGGCCGTGGCCGCCGTCCGGGTCCGGTCGACCACCTCGGCGATCACCCAGTCCACGGAGACCGGCTCCGGGGCCGGCTGCGGCTCGGCGCCCTGGAGCCGGGTCAGCTCCAGCAACTCCTGCACCAGCCGGCCGAGCCGGGTGGACTCGTGTTGGATCCGCTCGGCGAACCGCCGGGCGGCGATCATGTCCTCGGAGAGGTCCGGCGCGCCCTCGCCGGCCGGCTCGGTGGCGTCCACCAACGCCTCGGCGAGGAGTTGGAGGGCTCCGATCGGCGTCTTCAGCTCGTGGCTCACGTTGGCCACGAAATCCCGCCGGACCCGGGCCAGCCGGTGCGACTCGGTGACGTCGGCCGCCTCGATCGAGATGTAGCCGGCGCCCAGGCCCATCGCGCGCAGGTGCACGCCGAGCGGGTTGTCCCCCGCGCTGTCGCGGCCGCGCGGCAGGTCCAGCTCGATCTCGCGCCGCACGCCGGTACGGCGGACCTGTCCGGCGAGGGTACGGATCAGCGGGTGCGCCGCGATGGATCCGGGCGTCGCCCCGGTCCGGAGCAGGCCCATCGCCCGCGCGGCGGGGTTCACCAGCACCGGCACGTCGTCCGGGTCGAGCACCACCACGCCGGCGCGGAGCGAGTCGATCGTCTTCCGGCCGAGCCCGGAGAGCCCGCCCTGCTGCTCGTCGGGAATCGCGAGCCTCCCTGCACTCCGACGGGAGCCGTGGCTCCCCGACGTCGCCGACCGGCGCCGCCACTCCCGGACGGGCCCGGACAGCAGTAGCCCGGCGACCAGTCCGGTCACCAGAGCTACGGCCACCCCGACCGCCACCGCCCATTCCACTCGGCGATCGTAGGGTCATTGTTTACCTACCGATCGGTCAGAACGGGACGAAACACTCTCACTTCCGGGAAAGTTCACTCACGGGTCCCGCGTCGTTCACCCGCGTTCACCATGGATCCGGCTCCGCCGCCATACGGTGGGTCGCGCACCTGCTCATGCCGTACGCGGCCCGCTGCGGCCGGCCGGCGACCACCGACCTCCAGGAAGTGACGATGCGCGACGAGTTCCGGGCCGACCTGCAGATTGTCAGCCAGCTGCTGGTGGACATGGCGGAGGGGGTGCGCGCCGCCATGCGACAGGCCACCAGGGCCCTGCTCACCGCCGACCGCACGGCGGCGGAGACGGTGATCGCGCGGGACGCCGAGATCGACGAGCTCTTCCGGCACGTGGAGGAGCGGGTCTGCGACCTGCTGGCCCGGCAGGCGCCGGTCGCCTCCGACCTACGCGCCATGATCACCGCCCTGCACGTGGCCGCCGACCTCGAGCGGATGGGCGACCTGGCCGACCACGTCGCCAAGACCGCGCTGCGCCGGCACCCCTCGCCAGCGGTGCCGGCCGAGTTGCGGCCGGTCTTCACCGACATGGCCGCCATCGCCGACCGGATGGCCGAGAAGATCGGCACGGTGCTGGCCAGGCCCGACGCGGACATCGCCGCCGAGTTGGACCGCGACGACGACACCATGGACGACCTGCACAAGAGCCTCTTCACCGTGCTGCTCGGCGACGACTGGCCGTACGGGGTGGAGACGGCGATCGACGCGACCCTGCTGGGCCGCTTCTACGAGCGCTTCGCCGACCACGCGGTGAACGTCGGCGAGCACGTGGTCTACCTGATCACGGGCGAGGCCGTGGCCCCGTCCAACTGAGCCGCCACGACGAAGGTCCCCGGTCATTCGGGGGCCTTCGTCGTCGTGGGGTCAGCGGCCCTGGTTGGCGACCGCGGCGGCGGCCTCCTTGGCGGCCTCCGGGTCGAGGTACGTCCCGCCGAGGGCCTGCGGGCGCAGGTCGGCGTCCAGGTCGTACCGGAGCGGGATGCCGGTCGGGATGTTCAGCTTGGCGATCGCCTCGTCGGAGATCTGGTCCAGGTGCTTGACCAGGGCGCGCAGCGAGTTGCCGTGCGCCGCCACCAGCACCGTCCGGCCGGCCAGCAGGTCCGGCACGATCGAGTCGTACCAGTACGGCAGCATCCGCTCGACGACGTCCTTGAGGCACTCGGTACGCGGCATCAGCTCGGTCGGCAGCAGCGCGTACCGGGGGTCGCCGGCCTGGGACCACTCGTCGTTGTCGTCGATCGGCGGCGGCGGCGTGTCGTACGACCGGCGCCAGAGCGTGAACTGCTCCTCGCCGTACTCGTCCAGGGTCTGCTTCTTGTTCTTGCCCTGGAGCGCGCCGTAGTGCCGCTCGTTGAGCCGCCACGACCGGCGCACCGCGATCCAGTGCCGGTCGGCGGCGCTGAGCGCCAGCTCGGCGGTGCGGATCGCGCGACGCAGCACGCTGGTGTGCACCACGTCCGGCATCAGGTTGTGCTCGCGGAGCAGCTCACCGCCGCGCCGCGCCTCGCTCTCCCCCTTGGCGGTCAGGTCGACGTCGACCCAGCCGGTGAAGAGGTTCTTGGCGTTCCAGTCGCTCTCGCCGTGCCGCAGCAGGACCAGCGTCCCGATGGTGGGCCCCTCGCTCGCAGTCATGCGGATCATCCTGCCGTACGAGGTGGGCGGGCACGCAGGGACCGGCCGTGACGACCACCACGTGGAAAACCTGATGACCGGCGTTTCGGGGCGGGACTAGGTTGTAAGGCGCTAGAAAGAAATTGGTCATTACCAAACGGGGGCGTCTGGATGCGGACGGTGCAAGGCTGGTTCCGGGACACCACAGGCGGCCTGCCCAGGGCCTTCTGGTACCTCTGGACCGGGACCCTGATCAACCGGCTCGGCTCGTTCGTCCTGATCTTCCTGGCCATCTACCTCACCCGGGAGCGCGGCTTCTCGGCCTCGCAGGCCGGGCTCGTGATCGGGATGTGGGGCGTCGGCGGCGCGGTCGGCACCACGATCGGCGGCACCCTCACCGACCGGTGGGGACGCCGGCCCACCCTGCTCACCGCACACCTCGGCGCGGCCGCCATGATGGTCGCGCTCGGCCTGGCCCGGCCGCTCTGGGCGGTGGCCCTGGGCGCCCTGCTGCTGGGCACGTTCGCCGAGGCGGCCCGGCCGGCGTTCGGGGCCATGATGGTCGACGTGGTGCCGGAGAAGGACCGGCTGCGCGCCTTCTCTCTGAACTACTGGGCGATCAACCTCGGCTTCGCCTGCGCCGCGGTCCTCGCCGGCGTCGCCGCCCAGTCCGGCTACCTGCTGCTCTTCCTGGTCGACGCGGCGACCACCCTGGTCACCGCGCTGATCATCTTCGCCCGCGTCAAGGAGACCCGGTCGCTCGGCCCGGTCGTCAAGGGGGCGACCGCCCCCGCCGGCGCCCTGCGCACCATCCTCACCGACCGCGTCTTCCTGGGCTTCGTGGCGCTGAACCTGTTCGGCGCGCTGGTCTTCCTCCAGCACATCTCGATGCTGCCGATCGCGATGGGCGACTCCGGCCTGAGCCCCGCCACGTACGGCTCGGTGATCGCGCTCAACGGGGTGCTGATCGTGGTCGGTCAGCTCTTCGTGCCCCGGCTGATCAAGGGCCGGAGCCGGTCGCACGTGCTGGCGCTCGCCTCGGTGGTGATGGGCATCGGTTTCGGGCTCACCGCGTTCGCCGACGCGGTCTGGTTCTACGGCCTGACCGTGCTGATCTGGACCCTCGGCGAGATGCTCAACTCGCCGTCCAACGCCACCCTCATCGCCGAGCTCTCCCCCGCCGCGCTCCGCGGCCGTTACCAGGGCGTCTTCTCGCTCTCCTGGCAGTTGGCCGGGGCAGCCGCCCCGATCCTCGGCGGCCTGGTCCGGGAGCACGCCGGCAACAGCGCGCTCTGGCTCGGCTGCGCCGTGATCGGTGGCACGATGGCGGTGGCCCACCTGCTCTCCGGCCCGGCCCGGGAGCGCCGCGCCACCCAGCTCCGGATCACCGCGCCGCCGGTCCCGTCGGTCGCGGTGGTCGGCACGCCGGCCCAGGAGGTGGCCGCCGAGCCGGCCCGCGCCGCCTCCTGAGGTACGTCCCGATCGGAGGGCACCGCCCACACCGGCGCCGATCGCGGGCGTCCTTCCCGCCACGGTGACCAGCGCCACGCTGGTGCGGGACGGGCCGGCTCCCTAGGGTCCGTAGCAGTTAACAAACCTTCCTGGAGGACGGGTGCACGGCCTGCGGCGCTGGTGGAACGACACGGCCGGCGGGCTACCCGCCACCTTCTGGTACCTCTGGTCCGGTTTGCTGATCAACCGGGCCGGCGCCTTCGCGTTGCTGTTCCTCTCGCTCTACCTGACCGCCGCGCGCGGCGCCTCCGCGTCTCTCGCCGGGGTGGTGGTCGGGGCGTACGGGGCTGGCGGAGCGATCGGGACGCTGCTCGGTGGAGTGCTGGCCGACCGGTGGGGCCGGCGGCCCACCCTGCTCGCCGCCCACCTCGGCGCAGCCGGGTTGATGGCGGCGCTGGCGTTCAGCCGGCACCTGGCGGTGATCGCCGTGCTCGCCGCGCTGGTCGGGGTGGTGCACTCGATGCCCGGCCCCGCGTTCGTCGCGGCGATTGTGGACGTGGTGCCCGAGGAACGCCGCTCGCGCGCGTTCAACCTCCAGTTCTGGGCGTTCAACCTCGGCATGGCGGTGGCGTCGCTGCTGGCCGGCGTGCTCGCCGAGGCGAGCTTCGTCGCGCTCTTCCTGGTCGACGCCGCCTCGACCCTGGCCGCCGCGGTCGTCATCGCGCTGAAGGTCCCGGAGACGCTCTCCCGGCGCTCCCGTCCGGCAGCCACCGCTTCCGTCCCGCCCGGTCGGTCCCGGCGACCGGGACTACGCACCGCGCTGACCGACCGCGTCTTCCTCGCCTTCGTCGGGCTGACCTTCCTGCTGGCCGTGCTGACCATGCAGACCTCGACGATCATGCCGCTGGCGATGCGGGCCGACGGCCTGCGCCCCTCGGCGTACGGCGTGGTGGTGGCGCTCGGCGGCGCGCTGATCGTGGCCGGGCAGCTCTTCGTGCCACGGCTGATCCAGCCGTACCGGAAGTCGAGCGTGCTCGCCGTCTCCACCGGGCTGATGGCGCTCGGCTTCGGCGCCCTGACCGTCGCCGACGACCTGCTGGTCTACCTGGGGGCGGCAGTGGTGTGGACGGCAGGGCAGATGCTCGCCGCGCCGCCGAACGCGCAGATCAACGCGGACCTCGCGCCGCCGGAGCTGCGGGCCCGCTACCAGTCGGTCTTCTACCTGACCTTCCCGGCGGCGTCCTTCGTGGCACCGGCGCTGGGCGGGCTGAGCCTGCAGCACCTGGGCGAGCGGCACTGGCTCGTCGTGGGCGGGCTGGGCCTGGTCGCGGCGGCCGGTCACCTGCTCGCCGGTCCACCCCGGGAACGCCGGGTCGCCGCCCTGCGGGCGTCGGCGCGACGGGAAGAGGAACTGGTCCGAGGCTGATGGCGTACGCCGAGCGCCCACCCCGACCCCCGTCGTGATGGGCGCTCGCACCGTACCCCCGGCGGCGGCGGGCGACACTCACCCCCGTAAGCGTCGCCCGCTCGCGCCGCCGGTCCCGGGTGGCACCGTCCCCCAACGATGTGCTCCACCCGATCCTCGCGCCCTCGCTTGCGCGGATCTGATCGATCCACCGCTCCCCCGAACGATTACAAGCGCAGCGCGGTGCAATAAAGTTAGTTCGCCCGGATTCTGGATTCAACTCGGATTGCTGTCTTGCCCGTCACAGCATCCGTGTCGGAAATCCTGTCCCTGCTCCGGACCATGTGTTGACCAACAGCGCATTCCCGCCGGCCATTCCCGTAAACCTCAGGCGTCCTCCCGTTCGGGTGACTCGGTCCGGAAGAAGTTGCTCTGCCGGCCGTCCCGGAGCTGCTCCTGGTAGATCAGGTTCAGCCGTCGTGAGTCGAATGTCCGGAACCAGTCCTCCCAGGTGATCTCCCGGATCCGGCTGCTCTCCCGCCAGCCGGGGATGTTGAACGTCAGCACCCCCGGCCGACTTCCGCGTTCGGTGCCGGCGATGGTGGCCGGCTTGGCGCCCCGGGCCCGGGCCCAACGCTGGATGACGTCGTGGTTTGCGGTCACCAGGCTCCGGCCGGGACGCTCCGGGCGATCCTCGAGTGAGGTGATGTGCTGGGACGACCGCACCGAGCGGGCCGAGGTCCGGCCGGTCCGAACCGGCGTCGCCGCCGTACCGCCCGCGGAGGGCGCCGCCCGCCCGCCCACACCGGCTGCCGCCGTCGCACCGCGAGCCCGCGTCGCCGCCGCCTTCCTCGCGGGGGCCACCTTCTTCGCGGCGGGTGCCCGCTTGGCTGCGGCCTTCTTGGCGGGGGCCGCCCGCTTCGCGGCGGGCGCCTTCTTCGCCACGGACTTCTTCGCGGGGGCGGCCTTCTTCGCCCGCGCACCGGTGGCCTTCGCGGCTGGCACCGCCTTGCCCGCGGCCTTCTTCGCCGGGGCCTTCTTGGCAGCCGCCTTCTTCGTGGCGGCGCGCCCGGCCGGCCCGGTGGCCTTGCGTGCGGCGCCACCGCCGCGGCTCTCCGCGCGGAGGGTCTTCGCCAGCGTCTTCACCAGCTCCGGCTTACGCAGGGTGGAGATTCCGGAGACCCCGCGCCGGCGGAGCTGGCTGCGGATGTCGTCGGCCCTCATCCGGGAGATCTCGGATTCGGAGACGTCCGGCGTGTTCGGCGTCTGATTGCCGATCTGCCGTCTGGTACTCGTCGCAGTCGTGCCGCGACCTGAGCTGTTGCGCTGAGCCATGGGACACGCTCCTCGACAGTCCGTCCTCGGCCCGCGGTGGGTCCCAGTGCCGCACCGCGCGGTGCGGCATACCCGTCAGGACGGGTCCGAACCTCCGGAGGTCGGGGTGACCGGCTCGGCGGCCCCGGTCGAGGGCTCGAAGAGGTGGGCGAACGCGGCCAGATTGGCCGTCGACTCGCCCCGCTTGACCCGCCACTCCCACTCGCGACGGATCGCGGTGCCGAAGCCGATCTCCAGCATGCCGTCGAAGGACTCGTCGGCGTACGTGAGCACGGCACCGAGCAGCCGGTCCAGCTCGTCGGGGTCCAACCCGGCCAGGTTGACCCGCCCGGTGAGGTAGACGTCGCCGACCACGTCGATGGAGAAGGACACCCCGTACATGCGCGCGTTGCGCTGGAGCAGCCAGGACCACAGTTCCTCGCGGCGCTCGTCCGGCTGGCGCATCACGAACGCCTCGATCCGCAGCGCGTGCTCGCCGACGATCAGGTTGCAGATCGTCTTGAGCTTGTGCGTCCCCGGCAGGGTGACCGCGTACGACGCCGCGCCGGTGGACTCCCACTCCAGCTGGCGCTCGGCGCAGAAGGACTCGATCAGCGCGGCGACCTCACTCCTGCGGCTCACCGCACCCACTCTACGGCCGCCGCCCGGACCCCGCGTGGCGCGACGACCGGGTCACCAGGAGCAGGAGAGAGCGGAGCCGGCGAGCCGGCCGGTGAGCCGGGCGCGGTGCTCGGCGATCGCCTCCCCGTACACGGCGAGCAGACCGGAGACCGTGCGGTGCCAGGAGAAGTTGCGGGCGTGCGCCTCCGCGCCGGCGCTCAGGGCGGTCCGGCGCAGCCGGTCCGGCAGCAGCCGGGCCAGCGTACGGGCCCAGTCGACCGGGTCGTGGCCGTCGATGAGCACCCCGCTGACCCCGTCCCGTACGGCGGTGACCAGGCCACCCACGGCGGCGGCGAGCACGGGTGTGCCACACGCCTGAGCCTCCAGCGCGACCAGCCCGAACGACTCGTTGTACGACGGCACCGCGACCAGGTCGGCGGCCCGGTAGAGGTCCGGCAGGTCCGCGCCGGTCTGCGGCGGCAGGAAGCGCACCCGGTCGGCGACGCCGAGCGAACCGGCCAGCTCGATCAGCGCGGTGGGGCGGTCGAGGCCGCTGCCGCTGGGGCCGCCGCAGATCACCACGGTCAACTCGTCGGCGAGCGCGGGATCCCGCTCGCGGAGCGCGGCGACCGCCCGGACCAACACGTCCGGCGCCTTGAGCGGCTGAATCCGGCCGACGAAGGCCACCACGTACCCCCCGGTGGGAAGCCCGAGCCGGCGCCGGGCGGCGCGTACGGCGGCATCCCGGTCCCCGGCGGCCGGGCGGAACCGGTCCAGGTCCACGCCAGGCTCCACCACGAACACCCGGTCCGGGTCGGCGTCGTACCGGCCGACCAGGTCGCGGGCCTCGACCCGGGTGTTGGCGACCAGCCGGTCGGCCTCGGCGACCACCTGCTCCTCGCCGATGACCCGGGCCTTCGGTTCGGGCCGGTCGTCGGCGGCGAGCTGGGCGTTCTTGACCTTCGCGAGGGTGTGCGCGGTGTGCACCAGCGGCACTCCCCAGCGCTCCTTGGCCAACCAGCCGACCTGACCGGAGAGCCAGTAGTGCGAGTGGATCAGGTCGTAGTGGCCCGGCGGGCGGGCCGCCTCGGCGCGCAGCACGCCGGCGGTGAAGGCGCAGAGTTGGCCGGGCAGCTCCTCCTTGGTCAGCCCTTCCAGCGGGCCGGCGGTGACGTGCCGGACGTGTACGCCGGGCGCCATCTCGACCACCGGCGGCAGGTCGCCGGAGGTGGCCCGGGTGAAGATCTCCACCTCGACGTCGGCCTCGGCCAGCCGTCGGGCGACCTCCAGGATGTAGACGTTCATCCCGCCCGCGTCCCCCGTGCCGGGCTGGTGCAGCGGCGAGGTGTGCACGGAGATGGTGGCGATCCGGCGCGGCTGCGGCCACGGCAGGGCACCTCGCTGACGACCGACACCGGTGTGCAACTCCGCCACGTCCGCTCCCTCTGTCACGGTGATGCCGTTCCGCACGACCGGCGCCCCTCGGTCAACCTCCGCGCCGGATGTCATCTTCCCGATCGGGCTTCGGAAATGCGTACCGGCCGGTCCGGGCGTGACGGACCTCATCGCGGCGCGCCTGCGGGGCGGGGAGAGAATGACCGGATGACCTCTGTCGCCATCGTCACCGGGGCATCCAGCGGGATCGGTGCGGCCACCGCCCGCCGGCTGGCCGCCGAGGGCTTCCACGTGCTCGCCGCCGCGCGGCGTACCGACCGGCTGGCCGGCCTGGTCGCCGAGATCGAGGCGGCCGGCGGCGCGGCCACCGCGGTGGCGTGCGACGTCACCTCCGACGAGTCGGTCGCCGCCCTGGCCGCGGCGGCCGCCGCCGCGCCCGGCCCGGTCACCCTGCTGGTCAACAACGCCGGCGGGGCGCGCGGCCTGGACCCGGTCGAGTCCGGAAGCGTCGGTGACTGGCAGTGGATGTACGACACCAACGTGCTCGGCACGCTCCGGGTCACCCAGGCGCTGCTGCCCGCGCTGGAGGCGTCCGGCGCCGGCACGATCGTGATCGTCGGCTCCACCGCCGGGCACGTCGTGTACGAGGGCGGGGGCGGTTACACCGCCGCCAAGCACGCGCAGACCGCGATCGCCGGCACGCTCCGGTTGGAGCTGTGCGGCCGCCCGGTCCGGGTGATCGAGATCGACCCCGGGATGGTGCAGACCGAGGAGTTCGGCCTGGTCCGCTTCGACGGCGATGCCGACCGGGCCGCCGCCGTATACGCCGGGGTCGCCGAGCCGCTGCTCGCCGAGGACATCGCCGACTGCATCGCCTGGTGCGCCACCCGCCCGCACCACGTGAACGTCGACCAACTGGTGGTCCGCCCGCTCGCCCAGGCCGCCCAGCACAAGGTGCACCGGGTGCCAGTGAAGCGCGAGGAGTGAGCCGGGGTTGCGAGCCCCGCAGTCGCGAACGAAGGCGGCACAGTGAAGCGCGAGGAGTGAGCCGGGGTTGCGAGCCCCGCAGTCGCGAACGAAGGCGGAGCTGGCCTTGAAGCCCATGGGCGTGGTGACCAGGGGGACGACGAATCCCAACCGGCTCCGGCGGGTGGACAACTGGATCGTCGAGACCTGCGGCGGCGCGCTGCGCGCCGCCGCCGACCCGCTGGTCGTCGACCTGGGCTACGGCGCCACCCCGGTCACCGCCGTCGAGCTGCGGGCCCGCCTCGCTGCGGGGGTGCGAGCGGACGTCCGGGTGGTCGGGTTGGAGATCGATCCGGTACGCGTGGCCGCCGCCCAGCCCGCCGCCGATCCGCCCTGGTTGACCTTCGACCGGGGCGGCTTCGAGCTGGCCGGGCTCCGACCCGCCCTGGTCCGGGCGTTCAACGTGCTGCGCCAGTACGACGAGGGCGAGGTCGCCGACGCCTGGCGAACGGTCACCGACCGGCTCGCCCCGGGCGGGCTGCTGGTCGAGGGGACCTGCGACGAGCTGGGTCGGCTCGGCAGCTGGGTGCTGCTCGACGGGGCCGGCCCGCGCACGATGACCCTGGCCGCGAAGCTGACCACCCTGGAGCGCCCGGCCCAGCTCGCCGAGCGGCTGCCGAAGGCCCTGATCCACCGCAACGTGCCGGGCGAACGGATCCATGACCTGCTCCGGGCCCTGGAGGACGCCTGGCAGGCCGCGGCCGGCTACGCCCCCTTCGGCCCCCGCCACCGCTGGGTGGAGGCCGTCGCCGCGGTGAAGCACGCCGGCTGGCCCGTCCTGGGCCGCCCCCGCCGCTGGCGCCACGGCGAACTCACCCTCCCCTGGCCCGCCGTTTCCCCCACCTGACCGGCCGGCCCGGGGCGGCGGCGCCCGGGGTCAGATGACGCAGTTGACGAGGACGGGCTCGGGGTGGAGGGCGACGCCGAAGCGGTCGTGGACGCCGTCGCGGATCTCCCGGGCCAGCGCCACCAGGGAGGAGGTGCTGGCGGTGCCGCCGCGGTTGGTGAGGGCGAGGGTGTGCTTGCTGGAGATCGCCACGCCCTCCGGGCCCGGGTGCCCCTTGCCGAAACCGGCCTTGTCGATCAGCCAGGCGGCGCTGACCTTGACCACGTCCCCCGCGCCCGGCCAGGACGGCGGCTCGCCCAGGTCGGCGGCGCGCTCCCGGAGCAGCTCGTACGCCTCGCGCTCCAGAACCGGGTTGGTGAAGAACGAGCCCACCGACCAGGTGTCCGGATCGTCCGCGTCGAGCACCATGCCCTTGCCGGCGCGCAGCCGCAGCACGGTGGCCCGGGCGTCGGCCAGCGGCACCCGGTCGCCGACCTCGACGCCGACCGCCCTGGCCAGTTCGGCGTAGCGCACCGGGCCGGAGAGCGGGGAACGGGTGAGCCGGAAGTCGACCGAGAGCACCACCCAGCGGTCGCTGTACTTGAAGATGCTGCCCCGGTACGCGAACCCGCAGTCGGCCGCCTCGATCCGCACGACCTCGCGATGGGTGCGGTCGTACGCCTGCACGCCGATGATCGTCTCGGCCACCTCCTGGCCGTAGGCGCCGACGTTCTGGATCGGGGTGGCACCGGCCGAGCCGGGGATGCCGGAGAGGCACTCCAGCCCGGACCAGTCACGCGCCACCGTGGCGGCGACCAGGTCGTCCCAGGGCTCGCCGGCCTCGACCCGTACGGTGAGGGTTTCGGCGTCCTCGGCGACCACCTGGAACCCCCGGGAGCGGACCAGGACCACCGTGCCGGGGAAGCCCTGGTCGCCGATCACCACGTTGCTGCCGCCGGCCAGCACGAGGACCGGCTCGTCCCGCGCCTCCGCCTCCTGAACCTTTTGTACGATTTCCTCGGCGGTGGTGGCGGTCGCCAACCGGCCCGCGGGACCACCGAGGCGGAGCGTGGTGTAGCGCGCCAGGGTGGTGGCCGGATCGGTCGGGGCGGTTCCGGTCGTCGGTTCGGCGTAGACGTCTGACACGCCTTTCACCCTAGGCTGAGGGATAGCCGCGGCACCCACTGGTGGTCCGGTCACCCCCGGGAGGATTGCGATGAGCAGACTGCACGGCACGAAGGACTTCTGGATCGGTGCGCTGCGGACGGAGGGCCCCGCCTTCGCCGCCGCGGTCGCCGAGGCACCGCCGCAGACGCCCGTGCTCTCCTGTCCCGGCTGGACGGTCACCGATCTCGCCCACCACCTGGCCGGGGTCTACATCTGGGTCCGCACCGTGGTGACCGCCGGGACCACCACCAGGCCGGTACGCGAGGAGGCGACGCCGCCGGTGGACCTCACCCCGGCGCAGTGGTTCCGCCAGGAGTACGACCAGGTCATGGCGCTGTTCGAAGGGCTGGACCCGGAGGCTCCGGCGTGGAACTTCGCTCCCCAGCCGAAGAAGGCGGGCTTCTGGCCGCGCCGCGCGGCGCACGAGACGGCGGTGCACCGCTGGGACGCCCAGCTCGCGATCGGCGCCGGTGAGCCGATCGAGGCCAAGCTCGCTGCCGACGGGGTGAGCGAGGTGCTGGACACCTGGCTGCCGGCGGGGCGGCGGATCCAGACCGGCCAGTGGTACGGGGTGGTGCAGCTGACCGCGACCGACGCCGCGCAGGCCTGGTATCTGCGACTGCGCGGCGAGGGGGTGGCCCTGCTGGACACCGCGACCATCCTCGACCACGACGACCACCACGCCCGGGTGCAGGTGACCGGCACGGCCAGCGACCTGCTGCTGGCGCTGATGGGCCGGGTCGGTTTCGACACGCTCGGGGTGGCCGGCGACCGCGACCTGCTGGACGGGATGCGGGTGGGCTGACCACCGCCGGGACCACACGGACATCCCCCGGAGGTGTGCCCTAGGGTTACCGGAAGCGGTTCCGGATCGTCCACGTCGACCACCTGACCCGGCGGCGCGCCCGAGGGAAGCGCCTGTAGGCGCCATGAGGTGATCTCCCCGGAACGGGCGGTGACGAGATGGTGGTGACGGGGATGACGACGGCGCAGCGACCGACCCTGGAGGCGGTGGCCCGGCGGGCAGGCGTGTCCCGGGCAACGGTCTCCCGGGTGGTCAACGGCTCCACCACTGTCGCCGAACCGATCCGGCAGGCGGTCCGCCAGGCGGTCGAGGAGCTCGGGTACGTCCCGAACCTCGCCGCCCGCAGCCTGGTCACCCAGCGCACCGACTCGATCGCCCTGGTCCTGCCGGAGGCGGCGACCCGGGTCTTCTCCGACGACCAGGTCTTCCCGGGGATCATCCGCGGCGCGGCCCAGGAGTTGGAGGCCGCCGACAAGCAGCTCGTGCTCATGCTGGCCGGTTCGCCGGCCGGGCACGAACGGGTCGAGCGGTACGCCACCGGCCGGCACGTGGACGGGGTGCTGTTCGCCTCGCTGCACGGCGAAGACCCGCTGCCCGGCAAGCTGGCCCGGCTCGGCATTCCGGTGGTGTGCAGCGGTCGTCCCCTCGACGGCGCCGAGGTGCCCTATGTCGACGTCGACCACGTCGGCGGGGTCAGCCGGGCGGTGCGGTACCTGATCCGGAGCGGCCGGCAGCGGATCGCCGCCATCGCCGGCCCGCAGGACATGGTCGCCGGCATCGAGCGGCTCATCGGCTACCGGAACACGGTCGCCGAGGCCGGCCTGCCGGAGCTGGTCGCGTACGGCGACTTCACCCGGGAGTCCGGTGCCGCGGCGATGCGGCAACTGCTCGCCGCGCACCCGCACCTGGACGCGGTGTTCGCCGCCTCCGACCTGATGGCGCACGCCGCCCTGCGTACCCTGCGCGAGGCCGGACTGCGGGTGCCGGAGGACGTCGCGGTGATCGGCTTCGACGGCATCGAGACGGCGGCGTACACCGAGCCGCCGCTGACCACGATCCGGCAGCCGATAGTGGAGCTGGGCCGGGCGATGACCCGCCAGCTGCTGCGTATCGCGGCCGGCGAGAGCGTGGAGCAGGCCCTGATGCTCCCCACCGAACTGGTGTTGCGCGAGTCGGCGTAGCCGGGACGCCACCGGACCGGGGCCGAGGGTGTGACACCCTCGACCCCGGCCGTCTCGGCCCGTCGTCCTACTTCCCGGACAACCGCTCGATCATCACGTCCGCGTCGCGGGCCAGGACAGCGCGCACCTCGGCGTTCGGCACGACCTTCGGATCACCCGCCAGGTCCCGGAACGGCCGGAGCTCCCGCACCGCCTGCTTGTTGAGCCCCTTGGCCGCGAACTTGCCGGCCTGGTCCAACGGTTTGTGCAGCTGGTTGGCACTCTCCGCAGAGAGCCAGCCGGTGGCCCGGAACCGGTCCACCAGGTTGCCCAGGTCCTCGATCGAGGTCGTCACGGTGAACGTGATCGACCGGGTCGACCGGTTGCCGGCCTCGTCGGTCGCCACCACGGCCAGCGTGTGCTCGCCGAGCGACAGCCCGTAGAGCGGCAGCAGGGTGTCGTCGAGGATCGGCTTCCCGTCGAGCGTGCCGACCAGCGACGTGACCCCCGACGTGCCGTCGGCCGCCGAGTAGGTGATCCGCACGTCCTGGCTGTCGCCGTACGTGGCGCCGGCCGCCACCCCCGAGAGGAGGACCGCCGGGGCCGTACCGTCGATCTTCAGCACGGCGGACTTCACGTCCTCGACGTTCCCCGCCCGGTCCGTCGCGCGGTACCGGAGGGTGTGGTTGCCATCGCCGCGCACCTCCACGGAGTCGGTGTACGGCGTCCACCCGCCGCCGTCCAGCGAGTACTCGATCTTCGCCACCCCGGACGTCTGGTCGGCGGCCGTGATGGTGACCGGCACCGCACCGTTGTGCCACCCCGAGTCGCCCGGCGGGGCGAACGCCGCGGCGGAGACCGGCGCGGTCCCGTCGAGCTTGAGCACCAGTTTCCGAGGCGCCTCGACGTTGCCCGCGAGGTCCACCGAGCGGTACTCGACGGGGTGCTCGCCGTCGCCGGCCACCGGGATCGGCCCGGTGTACGGGGTCCACCCGCCGTCGGTCCGGTATTCGGTCCGCGCCACGCCGCTGTCGTCGTCGGTGGCCGTCAGGGTCACCGTGACGTCGGAGCGGAACCAGCCGGCCGCCCCGTCCGGCTCCGCCGGCGAGGTCGTCGCCTTCGTGGTGGGCGCGACGGTGTCGGCCGGCAGTTCCTTGAGCCGGATGTTGCGGAAGTAGACGTCGTCACCGTCGCCGTGGTTCTGGATGCCGACGTGGCTGGGCTGCCGCATCCGGGCCGGGTCGGTGTTGACGAACTCGTTGATCTTCACGCCGTTCAGGTGGACCACGATGCTCTGGCCCCGGACGACGATCTCGTACGAGTTCCACTGCCCCGGCGGCTTGAGCGCGGCGTCCCGGGCGGCCAGGTCGGCCGACTGGAAGTTGTAGATCGACCCGGTCGTCTTCTCCGGCACGTCCGTGGCGTCGATCTGGATCTCGTGCCCCTGGTTGACGGCCAGCCACGGGTCGTTGCCCGGGTTCGGGAACCCGACGAAGACCCCGGAGTTGTCGTCCCCGGCCATCTTCCAGTCCAGCTTCAGGCTGTAGTCGCGGAAGCTCTGGTCGTACCAGTGCAGGCCCAGCCCGCCGTAGGACAGCAGGGTGCAGTCGGCGGCGTGCAGGAACCCGCCCGGCCCGGCCTGCTTCCACTTCGCCAGGCTGGCCGGGGTGCCGTCGAAGAGGCTGGTGTAGCCGGCCTCCGGGACGGTCGGGGTGCAGGCGTTCTGCGGCGCGTCGTCGAGCCGGAAGAAGTCGAACGACGCCGGGTTGCCGGTGCCGTTGAAGGCGGCGACGCCCACCTTCGGGTTCGGGACGGTGGACAGGTCCCGGGGCCGGCCGACGGTGGTCCACTGCTCACCGTCGGTCGAGTACGCCGCCGTCAGGGTCCGCCCGTCGCTGGTGACCTTCATCCACACCGTGTGCGGGAAGTCCACGGCCAGGTTGGGCGAACGGTCGACGGCGCCACCGTCGATCGGCGACCCACTCTGCTGCTGGATGAACTCGAAGTTGCGTACCCCACCGTCGGTCCGGATGAACGAGAACTTGACGAAGTTCGGGTCGTCGCCGTGGACGATGAGGCCCGCCTGCTCCCACGTGTCGCTGTGGTCGATGGTCACCTTCGTCATGGCCTGCCACGCCCCGTCCGGGGCGTCCTGGAGCAGGATGTTCTTCGCATCGGTGGCGCCGCCGTACATGTCGCCGGGCAGGGCGTCGATCTGCAGCGACCCGCCGACGAGCCGGTGGTGCGCGGGGTCCTCGCGCAGCACCGTCCACCGACACCGGTCGATGACCTCGCCGGTGAACTCGTCGTCCGGATTCACCTCGGCGGACGGGTCCGCGCAGGGGGGTGCCACCCGGTAAGTGTTCACCGTGACAGTGGCCGACGCGGCCAGCCCGGACGGATCCCGCGCGGTCACCTTGGCCGAGTGGATGCCCGCCTTGGTGTAGGTGTGCGTCGGGTTCTGCTCGGTCGACGTCGTCCCGTCACCGAACTCCCAGGCGTAGCTGAGCGGGTCCCCGTCCCGGTCCGCGCCGGTCGCGGTGAAGTGGACGGTCGCCGGGATCTCCGCCTGGGTGACGTCGGCCGACGCGGTCACCTCGGGCCGGGTGCTCGACGCCACTCCCTTGCCGTGGAAGGTGAACTCGTCGACGTCGAACAGCCCGCCGCCGGCACCCTTGAACACCAGATAGAGCCGGTGGGTGCCGCCTGGGTCGGTGACCGGGACCACCGGGCTGTCGACGTAGTTGTCCCAGCCGCCGGTGTTCGCCACCGCCATGTTGGCGACCAGTGGCCCGTCCGGCCGGTCCGTCCGGAACTCGAGGGTGCCGCCGCCGCCCCCGGAGGAGAGCCGGGCCTGGACGCCGGTGATCCCCGTCAGGTTGTACGTGTCGAACGCGATCCAGTCTCCGTCGTCGATGTATCCGACGCGCTTCCCGCCGTGCGCGCCGCCCGCGTCGACGACCTGGATCCCATTGGCCTCGGTGAAGTGCTCACTCTGCCGGACGCGCGGCTGGAGGACCAGCCGGGCCTGCCCGGTGAGCGAAGGCACTCCGGCGGCACCCTGGTCCGTGTAGGTCGCGGCGAGCACGCCGTAGAGGTTGGCGTCGGCGCTGTGGCCGTCCTCGGCGACGGTGTCGAGCACCCCCTCGCAGGCGTGCGTCTGGACCAGCCCGTGGCTGTGCGTGTCGTGGCCGAGGGCGTAGTCGATCTGCACGGTCCCGCAGTCGATCTCGCCGTCCTCGGGGTCGGTGACCCGCGCGCTGAACGGCACCCGGTCACCGAACTGGAACACGCCACCGGCGGGCGGGGCGGCGAACTCGACGCGCGGCGCGGTGTTGCCGACCGTGATCTGCACGGTCGCCGTCCCGGTCGTACCGCCCTGGTCGGTCAGGGTGAGCCGGGCGGTGAACTGCCCCTTGGTGGTGTAGGTGAAGGTGGGATCCGGCTCGGTCGAGTCGACCGTGCCGTCGTCGTCGAAGTCCCAGGCGTAGCTGAACGAGTCGCCCGGGTCCGGGTCCCGGGACCCGGCGGAGGAGAAGGCCACGGTGAGCGGGGCCGCGCCGGAGGTCGGGTTGGCGCTCACCGCCGGGATCGGCGCGCGCCTGCCCTTGACGTAGTCGATCCGGTAGAGGGCCGAGTCCGGCGCGCCGCCGAAGTAGCCGCTGCCGTAGTCGAGGACGTAGAGGGAGCCGTCCGGACCGAACTCGATGTCCATCGGCCGCACCACCTGCTCGGGGAACGGGTTGATGCTCAGCGGCTGGCCGGCGTCGTCCAGGACGATGTTCTTGATCCAGCCGCGTCCCCAGTCGGCGGCGAAGAACGTGCCGTCGAAGTACTCGGGGAACTTGGTGTCCGACCTCAGGTCGGGGTCGTACCGGTAGACCGGGCCGCCCATCGGCGACTCGCTGCCGTCGCCGAACTCCGGCACCGAGGCGCCGTCGTACGTGATCCAGGCCGGCTGCGCGGCGGGCAGGTCCTGCTTGCCGGTGTTGCGCGGCGAGGTGTTGCGCGGGGTGGCGCAGTCGAACTTCGGCCCGGAGGTCCCGGTGGCGAAGTCGTAGTCGTTGTACGCGACGTTCGGCCCGACGCAGTACGGCCACCCGAAGTTGCCGGGGCCACGGATCTGGTTGAACTCCACCATCCCGGCCGGCCCGCGGTTCGGGTCGGCGGCGCCGGCGTCCGGGCCGTACTCGCCGAGGTAGAGCCAGCCGGTCTTCGGGTCGACGGTGAAGCGGAACGGGTTGCGGAAGCCCATCGCGTAGATCTCGGGGCGGGTGCCGGCGGTGCCGGCCGGGAAGAGGTTCCCCGCCGGCGACTGGTAGCTGCCGTCGGCGGCCACCTTGATCCGCAGCACCTTGCCCCGCAGGTCGTTGGGATTGGCCGACGAGCGCTGCGCGTCGTACGCCGGGTTCCGGCTGGCCCGCTCGTCGATGGGGGTGTAGCCGTTGGAGGCGAAGGGGTTGGAGTCGTCCCCGGTGGAGAGGTAGAGGTTGCCTGCCGCGTCGAAGGCGATGTCGCCGCCGGCGTGGCAGCAGATGCCCCGGTTCGCGGCCACCTCGAGGATCTTCTGCTCGGTGGCCAGGTCGAGGGTGCCGCCGGTGAGCTTGACCCGGGACAGCCGGTTCACCCCGTCGAAGCGGGCGAAGTCCGCGCTGGTGCCGTCGTTCGGCGCGTCTCCCTCCGGCGTGTCCAGCGGGGGCGCGTAGTAGAGGTAGATCCAGCCGTTGCTGGCGAAGTCGGGGTCGACCCCGATGCCCTGCAACCCGTCCTCGTCGTGGTTGTAGACCGGGAGCCGCCCGGCGAGGCTGGTCCCGCCCTGCGGGGTGGTGAGGAAGACGCGGCCGTCGCGGGAGGTGTGCAGCACCCGCCGGTCGGGCAGCACCGCGAGGTTCATGGGTTCGCCGGTGGTGTCCGCGCCCTTGGCGAGGGTCACCTGGGCGAAGTTGTCGTCGACGGTCGCCCCGCAGTCCGCCGGCGCGGCCCCGGCGGCCGTCCTGATCCCGCCGAGCAGGTGCCGCAGGAACTCGGGCTCGCTGAAGGAAGCGTCGGTGTGGCCGCCGCCGGTGTACCAGGACCGTCCACCGTCGTACTGCTGGCACCAGGCGATCGGATGGCTCGTGCCCATCGCGCCCGTGCCCGCGCCGTACGTCCGCTCGTCGAGGGCCGCGAGCACGTGCACCTTGCCGCGCGGGTCGGAGCGGTAGTTGTACCACTCGTCGGTGCGGACCCACCGGTCCGGCAGCGACTCCGTGGACGGGTGCACATGGTCGTCCACCTTGACGCTGGCCTGCTGGATGGCCGGGTGGCTGTTGAAGTACGCGCCGACGAGCTTGCCGTACCACGGCCACTCGTACTCGGTGTCCGAGGCGGCGTGCACGCCGGCGTATCCGCCGCCCTGGCGGATGTACCGCTCGAAGGCCGCCTGCTGGTCGGCGTTGAGCACGTCGCCGGTGGTCGAGAGCCAGACGACGACGTCGTACCGGGCCAGGTTCGCGTCGGTGAACGCCCCGGCGTCCTCGGTCGCGTCGACGGCGAAGTTGTTGTCCTGGCCGAGCTGCTGGATCGCCGCGATTCCGGCCGGGATCGAATCGTGCCGGAATCCCGCGGTCTTCGAGAAGATCAGCGCCCGGAAGCTCGGTTCGGCCGCCGAGGCCGGTGCCGAGAAGGCCCCCGATATCGGCAGCGCCAGCAGCGCACCGAGCGCTGCCGACAGCAGACGGCGTAACGGCTTACGGGACACGGCGCCTCCTCGACCGATCGACCAGCTTCTACGCGGACCTTAACCGCCGCGCAACACAAAGGACAGATGCCGGAGACAAAAGTTCTGATGGTGAGCGCGCGACTTTTTCGCTTCCGGGCAAAAGTGCCCGGGAGTTGGCCGGCGCGTAAACCCGTCGCCGGTTCCGAGGGTCATCGCTACCGTCGGCGCGTGGCTTTGATCCGATCCGCCCGCCCCGACGACGCGCCCGGCGTCGTGGCGCTCCGGGCAGTCGTGCACCCCTACCTGGTACGCGGGGTCGAGTCGACCCGGCAGATGATCGCCCATCCGCCGCCCGAGGAGGACTGGACCGCCTGGGTGGCCGAGGTGGGCGGCCAGGTCGTCGGCTGGGCGTCGGCGTACCGGAACAGCCAGACCTCGGAGCCCGACGTGGGGGAGATCTCGACCTTGCACGTTCACCCGGCGCACCGGGGCCGGGGCGTCGGCACCGCGCTCCTGGACGCCGCGCTCGGTCACCTGCGCGTCATCGGCGCGCGGCGCCTGCTCACCTGGTCCCAGCCCGGGTCCCTGCCGTTCGCCCGCCGGCACGGCTTCACGCCCAGTCGGGAGCTGCGCTACTCCGCACTCGATCTGGAGCCCGCCCCGCCGATGCCCGAGCCCCCGCCGGGCGTACGGCTGCTTGCGGCCACCGAGGTGGACCCGCGGGAGATCCACCGGGTGGACGCCGAGTCGTCGCTGGACGAACCGGGCGACGTCCCGACGGACGCCATGGGCTACGACATCTGGCACCACGAGGTCTGGGACAACCCAGGGCTGGACCGGGACGCCAGCACGGTGGCCGAGGTGGCCGGCACGCTGACCGCGGTCAGCCTGGTCAAGCGGGACGGCGACCGGATGTGGTCGGCGTTCACCGGCACGGTGCCCGGGCACCGGGGCCGCGGCCTGGCCACGCTGGCCAAGCGGGCGGCGCTGCACCGGGCCGCGCTCGGGGGCGTCCGCGTCGCGTACACCTCCAACGACGGGTCGAACGCGCCGATGCTGGCGGTCAACGCCCGGCTCGGCTACCGGCCGGTGGCCACCGGGTGGTCCTGCCTGCGCGAGCTCACCTAAGCCCGGCGGCCGTCCGTTCGGCGACGGCGTACGTGTCGGCGCCGAAGAGCACCAGCCGGGCCTCGGCGACGCGCCTCGGGGTGGCCGCGTCCAGCACGGTCCACGCCTGGCGTACCGCGTCGTCGACGGGCCAGCCGTAGACGCCCGCCGAGATCAGCGGGAAGGCGACCGTCTCCGCGCCCAGTTCGTCGGCGATCCGCAGGCTGTTGGCGTAGCAGTCGCGCAGCAGCGCCGACCGGTCCTCGCCGGCCGAGTGGACCGGCCCGACGGTGTGGATCACCCAACGGGCCGGCAGGTCGCCGGCGGTGGTGGCGACCGCCTGCCCGGTGGGCAGGCCGCGGCCGTACCGGGAGGCACGCAGCGCCCGGCACTCGGCCAGGATGGCCGGCCCGCCCTTGCGGTGGATCGCGCCGTCCACTCCCCCGCCGCCGAGCAGCGACGAGTTGGCGGCGTTGACGATCGCGTCGACGCGCTGGGCGGTGATGTCCCCCTCGACCAGGGTGATCTGCATGTCAGCCCTCCTCGATGGACTGTCCGAGCGACCGGCGGGCGAGCAGGGCGGCCCCGGCGACGGCGGCCGGCATGACGAGCACCGCGCCGAGCGGGATCAGGAAGCAGACGAAGACGGCCACCCCGAAGCCGAGGGCGGTCGGTCGGTCGGCCCTGAGCAGCGAGCGGCGCTCCGGCAGCCGCATACCGCGCCGGTAGAAGGGCGCGCCGACCAACTCCAGAGCGAGGAACCAGCCGCCCACCGCCGCCCCGATCACCGGAACCACCGTCTGCCCGACCACCGGGATGAAGCCGGCCGCGAAGAGCGGCACGCCCACCAGCACGGAGATGGCCACCAGCCGCAGCGAGTCGACGATGCTGCGGCGCAGCGAGGCCCAGAACGGCACCTCCACCGCTCCGGGGGTGCCGCCGAGCCGGTCCTCGACCCGCTCGGAGATCTTCTCGTAGAACGGGTCGCCGATGACCAGGGTGACCGCGGTGAAGGTGAGCACCGCGAGCAGCCCGGCGATCCCGACGATCGCCAGCCCGGCGACCACCCGGACCAGGCCACGCCAGCTCGCCGACCAGTCGCCCGCGAACGGGGTGACCAGCGCGGCGAGGTCGTCCACGAAGAACAGCAGGGTGGCGAACGCGGCCACGAAGAACACGCCAGAGAGCAGCGCCGGCACGATCCCGAGCAGCATCAGCCCGGGGCTACGGACGTAGAGGCCGAGGCCGCGCACCAGCAGGCCCGCGCCGGCGAGAAAGCGGCTGACGGTGCTGGCCACCGGGGCGGCGAGGCGGGGTACGTCCACGACCGGAGCCTAGCGGCCGTCCGCCGGGGTCACCGCACTACCGGCGGCGTGGAGAAGGGACCCTCCTTACACAATAGGCGGGTGCGGGCGGCTCGGTTGATCTCAGTGGTTCTGCTGCTTCAGTCGCGGGGGACGATGACCGCGGCCGAGCTGGCCCGCGAGTTGGAGGTCTCGGAACGCACCGTCTACCGGGACGTGCTGGCGCTCTCGGCCGCAGGCGTGCCCGTGTACGCCGACCGAGGGCGGACCGGCGGGTACCGCCTGCTCGGCGGCTACCGCACGCGGCTGACCGGGCTGACCCGGGACGAGGCGGAGGCGCTCTTCCTGGCGGGGCTGCCCGGGCCGGCCGGTGACATGGGGCTGGCCGACGCGGTGGCCGCCGCCGAACTGAAGGTCCTCGCCGCGCTCCCGCCGAGCCTGCGGGACGCGCCGGCCCGGACCGGGCAGCGGTTCCATCTCGACGTTCCGGGCTGGTTCCGCGAGTCGGCCCCGCCACCCTGGCTGGCCGACCTCGCCCGGGCGGTCTGGCGGGACCGGGTGGTGGAGCTGCGCTACCGCCGGGGCGAGCGGGAGGTGACCCGCACGGTCCAGCCGTACGGGCTGGTGCTGAAGAGCGGCGTCTGGTATCTGGTCGGCCGGGTCGGCGACGGGCACCGGACGTACCGGGTGGACCGGGTGGTCGGCGTCGAGGTGGGCGAGGAGACCTTCGACCGGGACGAGGGCTTCGACCTGGGGGCGTACTGGCGGGCGCAGGCCGAGGCGTTCCTGCGGGACATGCTGCGGGCCGAGGTCACCGTCCGGCTCAGCCCCGCCGGCCTGCGCACGCTCCGGCACGCGGCGGAGGCCCCCTTCGCGTACGACGAGGCGGTGGCCGGGGCGGGCGAACCCGACGGGCGGGGCTGGGTGACGACCCGGCTGCCCGTCGAGTCCGTGCCGGTGGCGTACGACGTGCTGCTCCGGCTGGGTCCGGAGGTGGAGGTGCTCGACCCGCCCGAACTGCGGGCGCGGTTCGCCGAGGTGGCCCGCCGCTCGGCCGCGCTCTACCTGGAGGGGCCGGCCGCGTCGGGAGACGGTCAGCGGTAGCCGCGGTCGTCCGCCGGCTTCCCGGTCTTGATCACTTCCTCGTGGTAGCGGAAGAAGTGTGGTCGGGTGCCGTCGAGGTCGGTGAAGCCGTACACCTGGGCGAGGCTGCCGGCGTCGACGGACCGGCCGGTCCAGCGGGCCCGGTCCGGATCGGCGGCCAGGGCGGCCACCGCGCGCCCGACGAAGGCCGGCGTCTCCGACATGACGAAGTGCGGATCCTTCGCCGCGCCGTCCCGCCAGGTGGCCTCGGTGACGCCGAAGTGCTCCAGCATCGCCTCGGAGCGCAGCCAGCCGGGGGTGAGAGCCACCGCCGTGCAGCCGTGCGGCTCCAGCTCGTGCGCCTGGCTGAAGGCGAGCCGGTTCACCGACGCCTTGGCCAGGTCGTAGAAGAGCGAGAGCCGGTACGTCCGGTCGTTGTACTCCTGGGTGCCGTCGCCGACCTCCACGACCAGGCCGCCCGGGCTGCGGATCAGCAGGGGCAGGGCGAAGTGGCTGGTGATGATGTGCGTGTCCACGGCCAGTCGGAGGGTACGGAAGCCGGCGTCGAGGGGTTGCTGCCAGACCGGCTTCTCCCAGGTGACCAGCGGATCGGCGCCCCAGATGTCGTTGACCAGCACGTCCAGCCGGCCCTGCTCGGCGTCGATCCGTTCGACCAGGCGACGTACCTGGTCGGGGTCGAGGTGGTCGACCGGTACGGCGATGCCGGTGCCGCCGGCCGCGGTGATCAGCTCGGCGGTCTCCTCGATGGTCTCCGGCCGGTCCATCTCGGACCGGCGCTCCCGGGTGCTGCGGCCGGTGGCGTAGACGGTGGCCCCGGCGGCGCCGAGCTGGACGGCGATCTGCCGGCCGGCGCCCCGGGTCGCCCCGGCGACCAGCGCGATCTTCCCTGTCAGCGGTTGCGTCATGGTGCCGACGATGGCAGCGATACCTGACAGCGGAAGTCCGGTTTTCCAGCCGATCCGGATCCGCCATCATGGCCGGCATGCACCTGCTGCTCTCCGGGATCGTCGGCTCGGTCGCCTACGGGCTGGCCGGCCCCGGTTCGGACGTGGACCGGATCGGCGTCTTCGCCGCGCCGACGGTCGCGTTCCACGGCCTGCACCCGCCGCGCGAGTCGGTGGTCACCGCCGACCCGGACGTCACGCTGCACGAATGCGCGAAGTACTGCCGCCTGGCGCTGAGCGGCAACCCGACGGCCACCGAGCTGATGTGGCTGCCGGACGACTGCTACGAGACCCGGACGGAGTTCGGCGCGCGGCTGATCGCCATCCGCTCGGCCTTCCTCAGCGCGCCCCGGGTCCGGGACGCCTACCTCGGGTACGCCTCCCAGCAGTTCCGGAAGCTGACCGCCCGGGACTCCAGCGTCGGCGGCCGGCGGCGCTCGGCGAAGCACGCCCGCCACCTGGCCCGGCTGCTGCACCAGGGGCGGGTGCTCTACGCGACCGGGACGTTGGAGATCCGGCTGGCCGACCCGGAGTGGTTCCGGGCCTTCGGCGAGCGGGTCGCCGGCGGCGCGCTGGACGAGGCGGAGGCGCTGGTCGCCGACGCCGAGCGGGACTTCGACCGGATCCGTACGCCGCTGCCCGACCGGCCCGACGAGGAGACCGTGGAACGCTGGCTGCTCGACGTCCGGGCCGCCCACCTGCCCAGATGAGCCAAGATCGTGCTCGATCGTGGAACGAGTGGCATCCTGGCCGCTCCGAGGCCACAACTTCCTGGATCGAGCACGATCTTGCGCTGGGCAGAACAGCGTGACCCTAGTCCGCCAGGCGGACGCGGACCCGGCGGTTGGCCCGGCCCTTGCTCTCCACCTTGACCACCTGCACCTTGCCGATCTGGGCGGTCGAGGCGACGTGGGTGCCCCCGTCGGCCTGCACGTCCAGCCCGACGATGTCGACGATCCGGACCTCGTGCTCGTCCGGCGGGATCAGGTTGGACTGGGTACGGATGATGTCCGGCAGGGCGAGCGCCTCCGCCCGGGGCAGCACCCGGACGGCGACCGACCGGTCGGCGGCCACCTCGGCGTTGACCAGCTCCTCGATCCGGGTCTTGAAGTCCGGCGGCACCTCGGGAAGGTTGAAGTCCATCCTGGCCTCGCCGGGCTCCATGTTGCCCCCGGTGACCAGCGCGCCGAAGTCGCGGAAGACCACTCCGCACAGCACGTGCAGGCCGGAGTGGGTCCGCATCAGCATGCTCCGGCGGGCGTCCTCGACCGCGCCGGTGACGGCGGTGCCGACCGGCGGCACCGGATCACCTTCGGCCGGGATCAGCCAGAGATCGTCGCCCTTGCGGGTGCCCACGATCCGGGTCTGCACCCCCTGCCAGAGCAGCACCCCGTGGTCCGGCGGCTGACCGCCACCGCCGGGATAGAAGGCCGACCGGTCCAGCACGATGCCCTGCTCGGGATCGGCCGCCAGCACCGTGCACTCCCACTCCCGCAGGGTGGGGTCGGCGAGGTCGAGGCGGTGCGTACGCCCGTGGTGTGTGACGCCCATGACAGATGACGTTACTCGTTCAGGAACGTCGAGATCCGCTCCCGCAGGTCGGCGCGTTCCGTCCAGAGCACGCCCGGCCGGTCGTACACGTGCAGGGTGGCGTGCGGGAGCGCGGCGGCCAACTGCTCGGCGACCGCCACCGGGTGCAGGTCGTCCCCGACGCAGCCGATCACCAGCGCCGGCGCGGCGACCGCGGCCAGCGAGCCGGCGGTCCGCAGCGGGGCCTGCTCCGGCAGGCTGGCCAGCCCCGGTGCCAGCCCGTCGCGGAGCAGCTGGTCCAGCCGCTGCCGGAGGTACGCCCAGCCGGCCGGGGTGTTGCGCACGGCCGGCGGCAGCTCCAGCGACACCACGTCGGCCAGCGCGGACGCGTCCCCGGCCGCCACCGCGTCGAGCAGGTCGGTGAGCCGGGCCCGGGCCGTCTCGCCGCGCGGCGTGTCCAGCACGGCCGGGAGGAAGAACACCAGCTTCTCGAAGCGTTCCGGGCTCTCGGCGAGCAGCCGGCACAGCGCGCCGGCCCCGAGGCTCGATCCGAAGGCACGGGTGGCGCTGCCGAGATCGGCGATCGCCCGCAGGTCCCGGGCCAGGTCCAGGTAGGTCCAGGGCCCGGGCGGCGAATCGGAACGGCCGTGCCCGCGGAACTGGAAGAAGATCTTCCGACCGGTGACCGCGCTGCCGAACGGGCGGGTGGTGGCGATGCCGTTGCCGAGCCCGTGCGCGAACACCGTCACCGGGTCACCGGTGCCGGTGACCAGCCGCTCCAGCCGTACGTCGTGCGGGGTGGTGACCAGCTCGGTCTCCGGCTCGGGCAGGGCCGGGCGGCCGGTGCGGGGAGCGCCGGGGCCGGGGCCCCAGGTGCGGGGGCCGCCGTCCGGCGGTGGGGGCCAGCGGAAACCCCTCACCAGGAGCCTCGGCCGCCGTGCAGGTCACGCAGGCCGGGTCGCACATCCAGCAGGTAGATGAGACCGGCCGCGATGCCGATCAGTCCGAAGATGCTGACCGGGCCGAAGCCCAGCAGGGTGAGCACCAGGCAGACCGCCAGGATGGCGATCCAGCCGCCCTTGGGCAGGGTGCCGATCGCGGCGAACGCGTCGGAGCGCTGGGTGATCGCGTGCACCAACGCCACTCCCTCGAGCACCAGGGCGAAGACGAGCAGGATCAGCTCGATCACGTAGCGGACTTCGAACGCGAAGATCGGCGCGGCGTAGGCCATGGGGGCAAGCTTATGCCGAGACCCCGGAAACGTCCGACAGGACGCCGCCCGGGGTCTCGGTCCAGGATCGACCTACTCGTCGGCCGGGCGGGCCCGCTTGGTGGCCTTCGGCAGCTTCGCCGACGGGGTGGCGGGCTTCGCCGCGGTGGCCTTGGTGGCGGTGGCCTTGGTGGCCCGGGTCCGCTTCACCGCGGCGGGCTTGGCCTCGACCGCCTCGGCCACGTCGGCCGGGCTGGGCGCCTCGGCGGGCGGGGCGGGCTCGGCGACCGGCGTGGGGCCGGCCTGCGGGGCACGGTCGGCCTCGGTCGCCTCGATGTCGGCGTTCACCGTGTCGGCGGCCTCCAGCACGCCGGCGCCGACGACCCGCTCGCCCCGGGCGACCAGCTCGGCGTACGTGGCCAGGGCGCGCTCGTGTGCGCTGGCCACGGCGCGCTCGGCCCGCTCCTGGGCGGCCTGGGCGCCGGCCAGGGCCCGCTCCGGGGCGGACTGGGCGCCGGCCAGAACGGTGGCGGCGTTGCGGGTGGCGGCCTCGCGGAGCTTGACCAGATCGAGATCCGCGGCGGTGGCCTTGTCCCGCAGGCCGGTCGCGGTCAGGTCGGCGGTCTTCAGCCTCTCGAACGTCTCGGCCGCCTTCTGGCGCAGCTCAAGGCCGGTGACCACGGCCCTGCCGCCGAGGTCGAGGACGACCCGGGTGCCCAGTCCACCGACCACGGCGGGGAGCTTGCGCAGCTGCTCAAGGGCGAGCTCGCCGGCACCGGCGGCGGCGTAGATCGGGGCCGGAATGCGATTGGTCCTCGGCTGTGTCATGACTTCTCCTCCTCGGCCGCACCGGCGGCCTTCCGGACCGCCCCGCGGGCGGTCTCCTCGTGGGGGACGGCGGTGGTCGGGGCGGGGGTGGCCCCCGCCTCGGTGACGGCGACCGACTCGATGACCGCCTCGGTCGGGGCGCCGGCCGGCGTCGTGGGTCCGGTCGCCGCCGGCGTGACGATGGTCGGCGCCTGCGGCGCCTCGGCCGGGGCGCCGGCCGCCGGGGCCGGCTCGGTGGCCGCCTGCGCGGCGGCGGTCGCCTCGGCGAGCCGGGCGTTCTCCCGGCGGAACGTCTCGTAGATCTGGGTGAGCGACTGCTTCTGGGCCATGGTCAGCTCGGGGTCGACGGCGATCGCCGCGAGCACGCCCTGCCCCTCCTTGGCGTCGAGCAGCCCGGCCCGCAGGTACATCGCCGGGGTGGAGACGCGCAGAGCGCTGGCGAGCTGCTGGAGCACCTCCGCGCTCGGCTTGCGCAGGCCGCGCTCGATCTGGCTCAGGTACGGGTTGCTCACGCCGGCCTGCTCGGCGAGTTGGCGAAGCGAGATCTTCGCGTTTCGCCGCAGGTCGCGAATGAACCCGCCGACGTCGGGTAGGTCCTTGCTGGTGGCCATGACTCCACGTTACTTCCCCCTGCTAGCTATTGCAAGCAAAACGCTAACCAGAGTTAGCAACCTCGCGGATAGCCGGTTGCGGGCCCGGGGTCCGATCCGTACGGTTCCCCCGTGGCCAAGATCGAAGTCAACGGCGCCCTGCTCGCGTACGACGAGGCCGGCAGCGGCAATCCCGTGGTGCTGGTGCACGCCGGGATCGCGGACCGACGGATGTGGCGAGGCCTGGTGCCCGCGCTGGCCGCCCGACATCGGGTGATCGCCGTCGACCTGCGCGGATACGGCGACTCCGAGCTGCCAGCCGCGCCCTTCGCGCACCACGACGACGTGGTCGGGCTGCTGGACGCCCTCGGCATCGCGAGCGCCGCCCTGGTCGGCTGCTCGTTCGGCGGCCGGGTCGCGGCGGACGCCGCACTGGCGCACCCGGAGCGCGTCTCCGCGCTGGCCCTGTTCGGCGCCCCGGTCTCCGGCAACGAGTGGTCCGAGGAGACCGAACGGCTCTGGGAGGAGCTGGTCGGCGAGGTGAACCCGGAGGACCTCGCGGCGACCGCGGCCGGCGAGGTGCGGTTCTGGGTGGTCGGCCCGACCCGCCGCCCGGAGGACGTGGATCCCGAGTTGATCCGGTTCGCCGAGGAGATGGATCGGCAGGCGCTGGCCGCCGAAAAGGCGCTCAGCGCCGTCGAGGCGGGCGAACTCGACCCGCCGGCGATCGACCGGCTGACCGAGCTGCGGATGCCGGTGCTGGTCGGGACCGGCGCGGACGACGTCGCGGACCTGCGCCGCCTCGCCGACCGGATCGCCGCCGAGGCCCCGCAGGGGGTGCGCCTGCCAGACGTCCCGGACGCCGCCCACCTGCTGCCCCTCGAGCGCCCCGAACCGGTCAACGCCGCCCTGCTCGACTTCCTGCCCTGAGCCGCCGCCGCATCCGGGCGGGGTGGCCCGGGCGCAGCCGGCGTCCGCCCGCTGCCGCGGCGGACGCCGGCACGCGGGTCACCAGACGGGGCGCACCGCCCCCACCGGCAGGCCGCCGCCGAGCAGCGGCACGTCGGCATACTCGGCCAGCACCGGGGCCTCGACGCCGAGCCGGCGCAGCGCCGAGACCAGCACCGGCATCCGGGCCCGCCCGGCGCCGTCGTCGATCTTGAGGGCGACCGCGCCGACCCCCGGGATGGCCGCCGCGATCACGCCCTCCGCGCCGACCTTCGCCAGCAGCCCCGGTACGCCCCGCATCAGCCGGGTGTCGTCCGCCAGGGTGCCACCCACCAGTTCCGGATACGTCCGCATCGCGTCGGCCACGGTCCGCTCGACGGTTCCGGGCTCGGCGGTGACCAGCCGCAGGTACGCCCGTGCCAGCCCGGCCAGCGAGACGGCGAGCACGGGTGCCCCACAGCCGTCCACCCCGACGGCCGCCGCCGGCTCCCCGGTGAACTCCTCGATCGCGGCGGTCAGCCCCTGCTGGAGTGGATGCTCGGGCCGCCAGTAGCCGTCCAGCGGCCAGCCGGCGGCGAGGCAGGTCAGCAGCATTCCGGTGTGCTTGCCGGAGCAGTTCATCTGGATCCGCGTCGGCCCGCCGCCGGCCCGCAGCACCGCCTCCCGGGCCGACTCGCCGACGGGTAGGTCCGGCGGGCAGTGCAGCGCCTCCTCGGTCAGGCCGGCGCGGCGCAGCAGGGCGTTGACCCGCTCCACGTGGAACTCCTCGCCGGCGTGGCTGGCCGAGACCAGCGCCACGTCGGCCGGCTCGGTCAGCGGCAACCCGGCCCGGAGCATCCCGATCGCCTGCATCGGCTTGTTGGACGAGCGAGGGAAGATCGGCGAGGCCGCGTCCCCCGCCTCAGCCACCGGCGCACCGGCGGCGTCGAGCACCACCACGGAACCGCGGTGGACGCCCTCCACGAACCCGGACCGGACCACCTCGGCGAGCGGCACGCCGCCCTCGTACGTCTTTCCCACAACGTGGAAGGTACCGACGGGGCCGACGGGGCCGACACCGGGGTGACCAGCGGCGTCGGCCGTCGGCGTACAGGGGCGCCGGGTGGGCCGCGGCTTACAGGCCGAGCAGCTGCCGGGCCTCGGCGATGGTCAGCGGCGGACGCTGGGCGAGCTGGGCGAAGCCGACCGCGCGGGCGACGAGCTGCATGTTGGACTCGACCGGCTGCCCCTTGGCGTAGGTGATCGTGTCCTCCATGCCGACCCGGAGGTGACCACCCGCCGAGAGGGAGGCCAGCATCACCGGGATGGTGCTGCGACCGATCCCGGTGGCCGAGAAGGTGGTGCCCTCCGGCAGGTCGCGCAGCATCTGCTGGGCGGCGACCAGGGTCGCGGTGGTGCCCGGCATACCGCCCGGCACACCCATCACGAAGTCGACGTGCACGTGCCCGCCGTGCGGCAGGCCGTACTTGCCGAGGAGGCGCTGGAGGGCGGTGAGGTGGCCGAGTTCGAAGATCTCGTACTCGGGGACGACGGCCTTCTCCTGCATCCGGGTGTGCAGGTCGACGATGAACTCCCAGCGGTTCATGAAGACGTCGTCGCCGAAGTTGACCGTGCCCATGGTGCAGGAGGCCATGTCCGGCGCGGCGTCCAGCACGGCCAGCCGGTCGGCCTCGGGGTCGGTCACCGCGCCACCGGAGGAGAGCTGCACGATCAGGTCGGTGCCCTCCCGCAGCGCCGCCACGGTCTCCCGCAGCCGGCCCTGGTCGAGGGTGGGCTTCGCCTCGTCGTCCCGGATGTGGACGTGGATCACGGCGGCGCCGAGCGCCTCGCACTCCTTGGCGGTCAGCAGCAGCTCGTCGAGGGTCACCGGCAGCGCCGGCACCTCCGCCTTGGCCGACTCCGCACCGGTGGGGGCAACCGTGATCAACGTCCCTGTCGTCATGCCGGCGATCCTAGACGTCCGACCGCCTGCGGTCGACGGACGGAGCACGTCGCGACGGAAGAATCATCCGCGACCGACCGGGAAAGCGGAAGAATTCCCGCCTTACGGTCGACGGCACGACACCCTTACGCCGGGTCGATGGCGGCAGCCGTCTCGCCGACCATCAGGCGGGCGTCGTCGGGGACGTTGCGCTTCACCACGGCGAGGGCGACCTGACCCAGCTCGTGGTGGTGCACCGCGGTGCCGACGAAACCCACCGCCCGGCCGTCGAGGGTCACCGGCGTTCCGGCGGTGGGCGGCTGGTCGGTGGTCACCCCGTCGAGGTGCAGCAGGACCAGCCGGCGTGGCGGCCTGCCCATGTTGTGCACCCGGGCCACCGTCTCCTGCCCCCGGTAGCAGCCCTTGTCCAGGTGCACGGCGGGTGCGACCAGGCCCACCTCGGCCGGGATGGTGCGGTGGTCGGTGTCCACCCCGACCCGGGGCTGCCGGGCGGCCACCCGGACCGCCTCGTACGCCCACAGCCCGGCCACCGGCACGCCCGCCCCCCGCAGCTCGTCCACCACCCCAGCCATGGCCGGGCGAGGCACCAGCAGGTCCACACCGAGCGCCACCCGCCGGGCCCACCCGCCGGTCGACAGCGGCTTCACGTCGTACACGACGGTGGGCCGGGCCGGCAGCTCGCCGGAGCGGAACTTCGGACCGGGCACCGCGACCAGGTCCGGCGCGGCCAGCCCGGTGACCCCGAGGATGTCGAGTGAGCCGGTGGCCTCCGGGCCGACCAGCGACAGCAGCGCGTGGTCGGCCGTGGCGTCGCGCGGCTCGACCTTGCTGAAGAACCGCATCTTCTCCAGGTACGACAGCAGCCCGGCGGTCATCCCGGGCTCGGTGTCCAGCCAGGTGGTCTCGCCGTCCTCGGCGACCATGGCGTGCTGCTCGACGTGCCCGTGCGGAGAGAGCACCAGCAGCTCGCTGCCCTGCCAGGCGCTCAGCGCGGCGAGGTGCTGGCTGGTCAGGGTGTGCAACCAGCCGAGCCGCTCCTCGCCGGGCACCGCCACCACGCCTCGGTGCGAGCGGTCGACCAGGCCGACGCCGGTGGTGAGGATGCGCTGCTCGCGCATCGGGTCGCCGTAGTGGGCGGCCACCGGGCCGACCCCGGCCGCCCGGTGGACCGGCTCAGGCTGGTCCCGGGTCTCCTCGTCGATCGCCTCGGCGGCCACCGCACCCGCGATGTCGATCATCTTGCCTCCCCGTCCTCGCACAGCCCGCAGACGCCGAACAGCGCCACGTGCCCGATGTCGACCCGGAATCCCCGCTGTACGGCCAACTGGTCGACGAGCGGGCGGAGCAGCTCCGGCTCGATCTCGTCGATCGCGCCGCACTCCCGGCAGACCAGGTGGACGTGCTGGTGCTCGCCGGCCGCATGGTACGTCGGCGAGCCGTGCGACAGGTGCGTGTGCGTCACCAGGCCGAGCCGTTCCAGCAGTTCCAACGTGCGGTAGATGGTGGTGATGTTGACGCCGGCGGCCACCTCCCGGACCGCCGTGTGCACCTGCTCCGGCGTCGCGTGCCCCAGCTCCATGACCGCCTGCAGGACCAGCTGTCGCTGCGCGGTCAGCCGCAGGCCACGGGAGCGGAGCAGTTCCGCGAGGGAGGATTCGGACACCGTTCGATCATAGTTCGGCCGCCCCGCCGGTCCGGTCGTCGCCGCCGTACCCGGCTACCCTCGGCCCTCGTGGAGGCATCGCGGGTGGCCGTGCTGGGCCGGGGCTTGGTCCCGGCCGGGGAGGCGGTGCTGCGCGGGGACGACCGGGGCGTGCTGCACGGGGACGGCCTCTTCGAGACCATGCACCTGCGCGGCGGGCTGCCCTGGCTGCGCGACGCCCACCTGGCCCGGCTGGTGGCCGGAGCGGCGGCGATCGCGCTGGCGTTGCCGCCCGCCGGCGCGCTGGTCGAGCTGCTCGACGCGGTCCGGGCCGGCTGGCCGCCCGACGTGGAGGGAGCGCTGCGGCTGGTCTGTACGCGGGGGCCGGAGGGCGGCGGATCGCCGACCGTCTACGCCACGCTGAGCGAAGTCCCGGCGGCGGCGAAGCAGGCCCGGCGGGACGGCGTGACCGTGGCCACCCTGCCGCTCGGGGTGGCCGCCCGGTCCCGCCCGGAGCTGGACTGGCTCCCGGCCGGGATCAAGTCCACCTCGTACGCGGCGAGCACCGCGGCCCGCCGCTGGGCGGCCCGCGCCGGATTCGACGACGTGCTCTGGACCTCCACCGACGGGTACGTGCTGGAGGGGCCGAGCGCGAACGTGGTCTGGCTGACCGGCCGCACGCTCTGCACGGTGCCGGCGGTGGCCACCGGGGTGCTGCCCGGGGTGACCGCTCGGTGGCTCCTCGACCACACCGCCGACCTGGGCCTGGTCGCCGAGGAACGGCTGGTCACCCCGGCGGAGCTGCACGCGGCCGACGGGGTCTGGCTCACCTCGTCGCTCCGCGGCCCGGCCGAGGTCCGCGCCCTCGACGGCGCCCCCCTGCCCCGGTCTCCGCGCACCGCCGACCTGCTCACCCTCCTCGGCTTCCCCCTCCCCCGGCCTTGATCGCGTTGATCAGGAGGTTGCGCCTGCCGGCGGCCGGCTTCCGGACGCAAACCTCTTGATCAACAGCAGCGGGGGGATCAGCCGGCGACGCGGATGAGCCGGGCGGAGAGGTGGGGGCTCAGGGCGTGGCCCATGGCGGCCATCTCCTGGGCGTACAGCAGGGCGCCTTCGACGATGCCGAACAGCCGGGCACCCGCGGTGACCTCCTTGGCGGTGGCCGTGCGGACCACAGCGTCGGTGGCGAACTCGATCTGGGTGCCGTTGCGCTTGCCGAGGTGCAGCTCCATCACGCCGGTGGGCGTGGTCATCAAGGCTTCCAACTCGGCGGTGGCCCGATCGCCGTCCATCACCGGGCGCCACCAGCCGACCTCACGACCGGCCGGGCGGACCGGGCGGCTCTGCTCGTCGAGGATCCAGGCGCGCGACTCGTAGAACAGGAACGGTCGGCCGTCGTGGCTGATCCGGATCTCCTGCGCGAAGTCGAAGTCCTCAATGGTGGGGAAGCCGCCCCGGCCACGCCCGCGCCACACCCCGATGTACGGCAGCAGGCCGTCCAGGCTCGGGTGCAGCTTCGGGCCGACACGCAGGTCGTGGCTCTCCTCGTACGGATACGGGTCGACCGGCGGCGCGTTCAGCCACGGCGGCGGCTCGAGCGGATTCTCGCTCACCATTTACCTCTCGAAATGCGTACGGCCAGATAGACCAGGCCACCAGCGAGCGCGCCCAGGCCGGCGACCAGCAGGCTGACGAACCCGATCTCGGTAACCATCCGGGTCATCCTATGCTGGCCCCATGGCCCGCTCTCTCGTCGTCAAGGCCACCGCCGGCGCGGACTCCCCCGAACGCTGCGCGCAGGCCTTCACCGTCGCCGCCACGGCGGCTGCCGCCGGGGTCGACGTGTCGCTCTGGCTGACCGGGGAGTCGACCTGGTTCGCGCTGCCCGGGCGCGCGCAGGAGTTCGAGCTGCCGCACTCCGCGCCGCTGGCCGAGCTGCTGCACGTGATCCTGGCCACCGGCAAGGTAACCGCCTGCACCCAGTGCGCGGCCCGCCGGGACATCGGCCCGGGCGACGTCATCCCCGGCGTACGCATCGCCGGCGCGGCGGTCTTCGTCGAGGAGGCGATGACCGAGGGTGCCCAGGCCCTGGTCTACTGACACCGCCCGGCCGATCGACAGCCCGGGCCGATCCGCCCCGGCTCAGCCGGCGCAGCCGGTCGAGGCGGCCAGCCGGAGCCGGTCGCCGGTGGCGTCGGCCAGCACGAGGACCGGCCCGGCCCGATAGGCGTACACCTCGGGGCGGTCGACCACGGCGACGCCGAGCGGGCGCAGCGGCGCCAGCGACTCCGACCTGGTGCCGGCCGCGATGCGGATCGTCCGGGCGCTCCCGCCCGCCGGGCAGGGCACCTCGATCGGCTCGGAGGCCGGCGGGACCGGCTGGCCCAGCGCCCGCAGCGCCGCCTCCAGCTCCGACCCGGCGGGGTACGCCGGCAGGAAGTCGGCGATCTCGGTGTCGGCGGGACGGCAGCCCGTCGCGGCGGTGAGCCGGACCCGCCCGTCGGCCACCACCCGCCCGCGGACCTCGACGAACTCCCCCGCGTCGGCGCGCAGCCGGGGGCCTTCCGAGCCGGCGCGGACCCCGGCCCGCCAGTCGGCCGGCAGTCGTTGCGCCACCCGCTCCAGCAGGGCCCGTTCGCTTCCCCCGGCGACCAGCACGTCCAGGCCCCGGGTCAGCGATGCGCCGTCGGCCAGCGGGGTGACCCGGCAGCCGCGCTGCACCTCGGCGGGGGTCAGCTCCCAGGCCTCGCCGTCCACGGCGGCCACCAGGCGCCCCACCGCGCCATCGACCACCGGAATCGCCTGACTCAGGCTGCGCTGCTCCCGCACGGTCGGCGGGTCGTGTCGCACCGACCACCAGGTCAGCCCGGCGAGCAGCACCCCCCACACCACCGTCGCGGCCACCAGCCAGCGCAGCCACCGCCGGCCGGGCGCCGGCTGGTCGGGACGGGTCGGCGGGGCGTAACCCGCCTGGACAGCACCACTCACCGGGCAATCGTGTCACGCGGCCGCGAGCCCCCCGCCCGCCCCGTCCGCTCACGAGGCCGAGGGAAGGGGCCACTTTCCCGGAACGAGTGGCCTACGCGGCGCGGAGAGCCACTCTTTCCGGGAATCAGGGCGGATCTCGAGTCGGGTGGGACGGGCGTGGCCCGCCGCCCCCGGGCGGGGGCGACGGGCCACGGTCAGAGCGTGGGTCAGGCGGCGACCGTGACGGTCACCTCGTTGATCCCGCGGGCGGCGGCGACGGCGGTGTCGCCGTTGCCGTGCCGGGAAAGCGCCCGCAGGGTCCAGTCGCCCGGCGCGGCGAAGAACCGGAACTGCCCGGCCGGGGAGGTCACCACCTCGGCGGTGAACTCGCCGGTCGAGTCGAGCAGCCGGACGTACGCGCCCGGCACGACCTCACCGGACTCGGCCTTGACCAGGCCGGTGATGACGGTTTCCTTCTCCAGGTCCAGGCTGGCCGGCAGCGGGGCGGCCTGGTCGGGGGCCGCGCAACCGGCGGCGGTGGGAGCAGTCATCGGGATCAGGCCTCCCCGGGCTCGTCACCGAGCGCGACCGGCACGCCGACCAGCGAGCCGTACTCGGTCCAGGAGCCGTCGTAGTTCTTCACGTTGGCGTGGCCGAGCAGCTCCTGGAGCACGAACCAGGTGTGCGAGGAGCGCTCGCCGATCCGGCAGTAGGCGATGGTCTCCTTGCTGTCGTCCAGCCCGGCGGCGGCGTAGATCTTGCGCAGCTCGTCGTCGGACTTGAACGTGCCGTCCTCGTTGGCCGCCTTGGACCACGGGACGCTGATCGCGGTCGGCACGTGGCCGGCCCGCTGGGCCTGCTCCTGCGGCAGGTGGGCGGGAGCGAGCAGCCGCCCCGCGAACTCGTCGGGGCTGCGCACGTCGACCAGGTTCTTGGTGCCGATCGCGGCGACCACCTCGTCGCGGAAGGCCCGGATCGAGGTGTCCGGCTCCTGCGCGACGTACTGCGTCGCCGGGCGCGTCACGGTGTCGCTGACCAGCGGGCGGGCGTCCAGCTCCCACTTCTTGCGGCCGCCGTCGAGCAGCTTGACGTCGCGGTGGCCGTAGAGCTTGAAGTACCAGTACGCGTACGCGGCGAACCAGTTGTTGTTGCCGCCGTAGAGGATCACGATGTCGTCGTTGGCGACGCCCCGCTCGGAGAGCAGCGCCTCGAACTGGGCCTTGTTGACGAAGTCCCGGCGCACCGGGTCCTGGAGGTCGGTCCTCCAGTCGAGCTTGATCGCACCGGCGATGTGGCCGGTGTCGTAGGCCGAGGTGTCCTCGTCGACCTCGACGAAGACGACGCCCGGGGCGTCGATGTTCTTCTCGGCCCACTCGGCCGAGACGAGTGCGGTGTCGCGACTCATCAGATCACTCCCTGTTGAGGATGGATGGTGAGCCAGCGCATGGCGATCGAAGTCGGTAGTTGTCGCACCACGCGCGGGACCCAGGGCTGGAACGGATCACGGGTACGTGCGACGGCGCCGCTGCCGGGCGATCAAGGGAACACCGGAGGGTACGCGGACCCTGCGTGCCGGTGGCCGCTAGGCGGCCGAGGACAGCCCCGCCGTCAGATGACGGGGCGACACAGGCAGGTGGCCACGCGGCACAGGTCGACCGCGCGCCGTTTGGTGAGGAGCGTCCCCATGAGTACGGAGCCTACCAGTCGGCCCGGCCGGCGCCACCGGTCCGACCAGCATCCGGGACGGCGCTCGTTCGTTCGGGGACGCCGACGGGCCCACCGCCGGGCGAACGGGGCGGGCGGAGTCCGGGCCGGTCAGCCGGCCGCGTTGAGCGGTACGTTCCGCGCGTCCGCGGTCACCGTCAGCCCCTCCGGCTTCGGCTCGACCTTGCGGACGTGGAGCTGGAACGGCAGCTCGGGCAGGGGCACGGCGATCGAGATGCTGTTGGCGTAGTTGGTCAGCATCCGCTTGGCCAGCGGCAGGTTCGGCAGGCCCTCGGCGGTCAGGTCGCGGAAGCGCAGCGCCACCTTGCCGTCGGTGACCGTCAGGTCGGCCGTGCCGTTGACGGTGAGCTTGGTGCCGAGGATGTCCACGGGCGCGGTGACGGCGAGCTTTCCGTCCCGCTCGCCCAGGGTCAGCCCGGGCCGGTCGAGCAGCTTGGCCAGGCTGTCGTACGCGATGGTGCCGCGCCCGTTGACGGACTCGGCGACCACGTCGCCCTGGCGCGAGCGGAGGGTGTTCAGCGACGCCTTCACGTTGCGGGCGTCCACGTCGAGCTGCGGCACGTCGAGCGCGTCGCCCTGCACGTTGCCCCGCACGTCGGTCAGCACGATCGAGATGTGCTCGTACTTCCCGGCGATCACCTGGGTGAGGAACGGGAAGCCGCCCACGTCGACCTTGGGCGGCGCGGCCTGCACGTCCTTCTTGGCGACCTCCCGCCGCACCTGGTCGGCGACGGCCCGCTCGGCCACTCCGGCGGCCACCCGGTCGGCGACCACCAGGAGCCCGACCAGGACCAGCAGCAGGACGAGGAAACCGATCAGGACCTTCCGGCCACGTCGCCGGGGCCGTTCCTCGTACGCCGGGTAAGCCTCTGTCACGCCGCCTCCTCCTCGCCGTCCGTCGCCGTCTCGCGGCGCAACGGTACTTACCCGAGGCGCGAATCCCCCAACCGTCAGAGGAAGAGCACGCACATGGCGTACGCGGCCGGCGCGGCGAGCGCGAAGCCACCCAGTGGACCCTGCATGTGCCGGGCGATCCACATGGTCGGCGGCTCTCCGGCCATCAGCCGGCCCGCCTCGGCGTACCCGACGGCGAGGTCGGCCAGCACGGCGGTGGCGGCGGTGACCAGCCCGACCAGGGCGGCGCTGGTCGGGGTGAAGCCGACCAGATAGCTGCCGAGCACCGCGCTGGTCAGGGTGCCGACCATGGCGCCCGCGACCACGCCGGCGGCGCCCCGGGGCACCTGTGGGGCGAGCCGGGGCCAGGGCGCCACCGCGTCGGTCAGCCGGGCGACGAGCAGCGCGACGCCGGTGGCGGTGAGGCAGACGGTGATCGCCTGGGTGCCCTTCGGAATCCGACCGAGCACGATCAGGGCGGCGAACGCGACCACGCCCACCACGATCAGCAGGGTGCTGCCGAGCGAGTCGGTCACCCGGACCCGGTCCACCCGGCGGACCAGCTGGCCGAGCACGCCGAGCACGAAGCCGCCGGCTGCGGCGTACCCGAGCGGTGCCAGCCCGGCGATCTCGGACTGCACCGCCGCGGCGTCGGCGATGCCGGCCGCCGCGGCGCTGACCAGCGCGACCACCAGCAACGCGGGCGGGCGCATGGCCATCGTCCAGGCGAGCACGAAGAGCAACTGAACGCCGAGGACGACGAGCGCGAACTGCAGCCGGTGCCCCGGGCCGGCGGTCTGCGCGCCGAGCACCAGGCCGACGCCGAGCAGCGCGGCGAAGCCCGCGACGGCCAGCGCCAGCGGCCGGCGGACCGGAACCGGGGGCACCTCCTCCTCGGGCATGTCGTCGGACTCGTCATCCGGGCGGCGACCCGGGCCGCCCTTGCGGAGCCGGCGCGGCCCCTTCCGCTCCGGCCGCTCCCCGCCGTCGTCGGTCGGACCGGTACGCGGGCCCGGCGGGTAGCCACGGGACGGGCCGGCCGGCCCCGGACGCGCGTCGTCGGCCCACGGGTCACGGCCGGTGTCGGGCGAGGTCGAGGGAAACACGCCCCGATCGTGCCAGACCAGGCGGCGCCGGCGGAGGCCACGGTTTCGGCAACGTTAAAACCTGGGCCGCGATTGGGGGCGGATCGGACAAACGGGAAAGGACGCGGAGGTGAAGGGCGGGCGATCGGATACGCTCAAGCCGTTATCCGCCCCCGTCATCGACGCCGGGATCCACGCAAGTTCTCAGCGCCACCCCCTGTGAGTGCCGCTGGTCACGCGCGGCCGGACGGCCGCCGGGACGGAGGTGATCGTGTGGAGATCCTGCTGCTCGTGACCGCCCGCGCGGGTGAACCGTCGGCGGTGCTGCCCGCGCTCGACCTGCTGCCGCACTCCGTCCGCACCGCGCCGCGCGACGTCCGCACGCTGGTCTCCGGCCCGACCCCGGACGCCGTCCTGGTGGACGCCCGCTCCGAGCTGAGCGAGGCCCGGGCGACCTGCCGGATGCTGCACGCCACCGGGCTGGGCGTGCCGCTGGTCGCGGTGGTCACCGAGGCCGGCCTGATCGCGCTGAACGCCGACTGGGGCGTGGACGACGTCATCCTGGCCGGGGCGGGACCGGCCGAGGTGGAGGCCCGACTGCGGCTCGCGGTCGGCCGGCTGAGCAGCGCGATCGCCGGCGCCGGCGGCTCGATCCGGGCGGGCGAGCTCACCATCGACCCGGACACCTACGCCGCCAAGCTCAAGGGCCGCCCGCTCGACCTCACCTACAAGGAGTTCGAGCTGCTGAAGTTCCTGGCCCAGCACCCGGGCCGGGTGTTCACCCGGGATCAGCTGCTCCGCGAGGTCTGGGGGTACGACTACTTCGGCGGCACCCGGACGGTCGACGTGCACGTCCGGCGGCTGCGCGCCAAGCTCGGCTCGGAGTACGAGTCGATGATCGGCACGGTGCGCCAGGTCGGCTACAAGTTCGTGG
This sequence comes from Micromonospora sp. SL4-19, assembly GCF_047921475.1. Lineage (NCBI taxonomy): Bacteria > Bacillati > Actinomycetota > Actinomycetes > Micromonosporales > Micromonosporaceae > Micromonospora > Micromonospora sp. SL4-19. The sequence continues at coordinate 43,076 of NZ_JBLROB010000028.1, read as the reverse complement.
TGCCGCCGTCGCGATCGCTGCCGGAGTCGGAGCCCGCCCCGCTGCCCGTCTGACCGGCGCGTTCCGACCGCTCCTTCCTTCGGAGGATCGTCTCCGTTACACCCCTTTTTGCCCGCTTAGCCGGTTCTATTCTGGCTGCCGGATTCATCGGGGCAAAGGGGGCGGCGGTGCGTGCGGTGACCACGGGGGCGATGACGGATCCGTGCGCGGATCCGAACGGGTGGTGCTTCTGATGTCGGCCACGACGCTGCGCGGGGTCGGGATCGTGACCCTGGTGGCGGCCGCACTGCTCGGCTCGATATACGCGCTCGGCCGTAGCCTGCTGCCCGAGCAGCAGCCCCGGAGCAGCGCGGTCACGGCCGGCGCTGACGCTCCGCGCTACGCCGACCAGGCGCCCGGCGCCGACGACACCCCGGGGCCGACGGCCGGCACCCCAGGGCCGACGGCCGACAGCAGCCCGAGCGCGTCGGCCCGTGAACAGCTGCCGGCCGGCGATGGCGAAGGCCCGTTCGGCAGCCTGACCACGACCGGATCCTCCCGGATCGCGCTGACCTTCGACGACGGGCCGGACCCGCAGTACACCCCGCAGGTGCTCGCCCTGCTCCGGAACTACGGCGTCAAGGCCACCTTCTGCGTGGTGGGCGAGAACGTGCAGAGCCACCCGGAGCTGGTCCAGGCGATCGTGGCGGAGGGGCACACACTCTGCAACCACTCCTGGGACCACGACGAGAGCCTGGGCCAACGCTCCTCGGCCACGATCCGGGCCGACCTGCTCCGCACCAACGAGGCGATCCGGGCGGCGGTGCCGGGCGCCCCGATCGCGTACTTCCGGCAGCCCGGCGGCAACTGGACGCAGCCGGTCGTGTCGGTCTGCCGGGGGCTGGGCATGGCCCCGCTGCACTGGGCGGTCGATCCGTCGGACTGGCAGGCACCGGGCGCCACGAGGATCACCTCGGTGGTGATGAACGAAACCGGACCCGGCTCGATCGTGCTGATGCACGACGCGGGCGGCGATCGGGCGGGCACCGTCGAGGCGTTGCGGCGCCTGCTGCCCGAGCTGATGGCCCGGTACCAGCTGGAGGCCCTGCCGGCCGACGCCACGTGACGCCCGCCACCGCCTGGTCGCCACGTCCGGCATGATCGTCGAACCGCCGGGCGCTACGGTGACGGGATGAGCAGCACCGAGGCGTCCGCCGACCGCGTCGTCCGCGCAGACCGGCTGGCGCCGGTCGAGGTTGCCGAGGTGTTGGCGCTGGCCCGCATCGCCGGAGACGCGGACGGCGCGGACCCGCTCGACGAGCACGTGCTGCTGCGGCTGCGCGACCCGGAGGCGTCAGCGGTGCACCTCACGGCGCGGGCCACCGACAACACCCTCACCGGCTACGCCCACCTCGACACCACCGACCCGGCGGGCGGCATCGGGGTGGAGCTGGTGGCGCATCCGGCCTACCGGCGGCGCGGCACCGGGCGGGCACTGGCCCGGGGCGTGCTGGCCGCGGCGTCCGGACCGCTGCGCGCCTGGGCGCACGGCGACCACCCGTCCGCCGCCGCGCTGGCCGTCGACCTGGGCTTCGCCCGCGCCCGGGTGCTCTGGCAGTTGCGCCGCCCACTGGCCGCGGCACTCCCCGAGCCCGCCCTGCCCGACGGCGTGGAGCTGCGCGCGTTCCGCCCCGGCGAGGACAACGAGGCCTGGCTGGCGGTCAACAGCGCCGCCTTCGCCCGGCACCCGGAGCAGGGCCGCTGGACCCGGACGGACCTGCGGGTACGCCTCGGCGAGCCGTGGTTCGACCCGGCCGGCTTCCTGCTCGCGGTGGACTCGGCCACCGGCCGACTGCTCGGCTTCCACTGGACCAAGGTCCACGAGCGACCGGGCTCGGCCCGGATCGGCGAGGTCTACGTGCTCGGGGTGGATCCGACGGCGCACCGGGGCGGGCTCGGCAAGGCGCTCACCACCGCCGGGCTGGCCTACCTGCGGGACCGCCGGGGGCTGGACCGGGTGATGCTCTACGTCGACGATTCCAACACCGGCGCGGTCGCCCTCTACGAGCGGCTCGGCTTCGCCCGCTGGTCCGCCCACGTCAACTACCACCTCGGCTGACCTGCTTCTGGCGCGGTCACGCTCCGGCGGACATGAGCTGATAAAGGGGACACCTCCCCGCCAGTTCATGTAATGGACAACACACCCTCAGCGGACCGTCGTCTCGGGGAGCGGGCCTGTTCACCCTCTGTTCACTTGCCACGGGCGAGCCGGCTACCTGGCACTTCTAGCTTTTGCATCAGCCGGTCAGCGCCGGCACCCGGGCCAACCCGGGCGACCTGACCAAAGATGTGAAGGGAAACCCCTCAGGTGAAGCTCCAGCGGCACGGTGCCATTGCCTGCCTCGCTCTTACCGCGGTGCTCGGTCTCAGCGCCTGCGGCTCGGACAACGAGCCTACCGGCGCCTCGGCGTCCGGCTCGGCCTCCGCCTCCGCCGACTGCGGCAAGGGCACGCTGAACGCGCAGGGCTCCTCCGCCCAGAAGAACGCGATGGCGGAGTGGATCAAGGCGTACCAGCAGAAGTGCGCGGGCACCACGATCAACTACGAGCCCACCGGTTCCGGCGCGGGCATCCAGGCCTTCATCGCCGGCACCGCCGACTTCGCCGGTTCCGACTCCGCCCTGAAGCCCGAGGAGCAGCCGCAGGCGGACGCCAAGTGCACCGACGGCCAGGCCCTCAACCTGCCGATGGTGATCGGCCCGGTGGCCGTCGTCTACAACGTCAGCGGCGTGGACAACCTCCAGCTCAAGCCGGCCACCCTGGCGCAGATCTTCGCCGGCAAGGTGACCAAGTGGGACGACCCGGCGATCAAGGCCGACAACCCGGACGCCAAGCTGCCGTCGACCGCGATCCAGGCGGTGCACCGCTCCGACGAGTCGGGCACCACCGACAACTTCACCAAGTACCTCTCCAAGACCGCCGAGGCGGACTGGACCTTCGGCAACGCCAAGGCCTGGAAGGCCCCGGGCGGCGTCGGCGCGGCCAAGTCCGACGGTGTGGCCAGCAAGGTCAAGAGCACCGAGGGCACCCTCAGCTACGTCGAGTGGTCGTACGCCGAGAACGCCGGCCTGAAGAAGGCCAAGGTCCAGAACGGTGCCGGTGAGTGGGCCGAGCTGACCGCCGACTCGGCCGGCAAGGCCATCGCCGGGGCCAAGATCGAGGGCCAGGGCAACGACCTGAAGATGTCGATCGACTACAACACCAAGGAGGCCGGGGCGTACCCGATCGTCCTGGTGACCTACGAGATCGTCTGCAGCAAGGGCCTCGCGGCCGACAAGCTGCCGCTGGTCAAGGGCCTGCTGAGCCACGCCGCCAGCGCCGAGGGCCAGGCCGCCATGGTCGAGCTGGGCTACGCCCCGCTGCCCGACTCGGTCCGCACCCGGGTCGAGACCGCGGTCAAGAGCCTCGCCTGACGCTCTGACCGAGACCACCTCCTCAATACGAAGCGAGCGAGCAGATGGGTGATAACCCTCACCGCTCGGCGCACGCCGGCACCGGCGGGACTCGCGTGGCCACGAGCCACGAGGGACCTGCCGGTGCCTCGGCGCGTGTGGCCGAGACCTCCGGCAACCCTGGTACGAGCGACAGCTGCCTGGGTGGCGGCGGGGCGTTGCCCCGGGCCCGGGCGTTCGGTGCGGAACGGGCGTTCCGCGGCCTGACCCTGGCCGCCGGCACCGCCGTACTGGTCATCATCGCGGCGATCGCGATCTTCCTGATCGCCAAGGCGGTTCCGGCGCTGCGCGCCAACACCGAGTCGTTCTGGACCTTCGAGGGCTGGTTCCCGAACGACGACCCGGCGAAGTTCGGCATCGGCGCGCTCGCCTTCGGCACCGTGCTCAGTTCGGCGCTGGCGCTGCTCATGGCGGTGCCGGTCGCGCTGGGCATCGCCCTCTACCTCTCGCACTACGCCCCGCGCCGGCTCGGCAACGCCCTCGGCTTCCTGATCGACCTGCTGGCCGCCGTGCCCAGCGTGGTCTTCGGGCTCTGGGGCCGGGACTACTTCGTCGGGCCGGTCGGCGACCTGTCCGCCTGGCTGCACGAATACTTCGGCTGGATCCCGATCTTCGGCGAGGGCCCGTACGGAAGCTCCATCCTGCTCGGCTCGGTGGTGCTGGCGATCATGGTGCTGCCGATCATCACCTCGCTCTCCCGCGAGGTGTTCCGGCAGACCCCGACCGCCAACGAGGAGGCCGCCCTCGCGCTGGGCGCCACCCGCTGGGAGATGATCCGCACCGCCGTCCTCCCGTACGGCCGGCCGGGCGTGATCGCCGCGGTGATGCTCGGCCTGGGCCGGGCGCTGGGCGAGACCATCGCCCTGGCGCTGACCCTCGGCTCCACGTACGCCATCTCGTTCAACATCCTGCAGAGCGGCGGCAACAGCATCGCCGCGAACATCGCGCTCAAGTTCGCCGAGGCCAACGGCACCGGGCGGGGCGCGCTGATCGCCTCCGGCCTGGTGCTCTTCGCGATCACGCTGATCGTCAACATCACCGCGCGGGCGATCATCTATCGCCGCCGCGAGTTCACGGAGTCGGCCGCATGACCACCACCGTCACCAACCACCGCCCGCAGCCCCCCGTGCAGCCGGTCACGCTGCGGGCCAAGCGGCTTCCGGCGTACGCCGCGCCCGCCATCGCCGTCGTGGCCCTGTTGGTCGCCGCCGGCATCGTCTACGGCGCCGGCATCGGCGGCCCGGTCCTGGTCGTGGTCGTCGGCGCGCTGCTCTACCTGGCCGGCCTCTTCCTCACCGCGAACGCGGTGGAGGGCCGCCGGTCGGCCCGCAACCGGACCTGGAGCGCGCTGATCCACTCCGCCTTCGTGCTGGCGGTGCTGCCGCTGGCCTCGGTGGTCTGGACCCTGGTCAGCAAGGGCGCCGAGCGCCTCGACGCCAACTTCTTCTTCACCTCGATGAACAACATCGGGGCCCGGGACGCGAACGGCGGCGCCTACCACGCCATCATCGGGACGCTGGAGCAGGTAGGCATCGCCACGCTGATCACCGTCCCGCTCGGCGTGCTCTGCGCGATCTACGTGGTCGAGTACGGCCGAGGCCGGTTCGCCTTCACCATCCGCTTCTTCGTGGACGTGATGACCGGCATCCCGTCGATCGTCACCGGCCTGTTCGTGCTGGCCTTCTGGGTGCTGATCGTCTCGCCGTGGTTCAGCCCCGACGGCCAGCCGGGCTTCTCCGGCTTCGCCGCCGCGCTGGCGCTGAGCGTGCTCATGCTGCCGACCGTGGTCCGCTCCACCGAGGAGATGCTCCGCCTCGTTCCGGCTCCACTGCGCGAGGGCGCGTACGCCCTCGGCGTGCCGAAGTGGAAGACCATCCTGCGGGTTGTTTTGCCGACGGCGTTGCCGGGCATCGTCACCGGAGTGATGCTCGCGGTCGCGCGGGCCGCGGGCGAGACCGCCCCGGTGCTGCTCGTCGCCGGCGGCGGCGCGGCGATCAACTTCAACCCGTTCGAGAACAACCAGTCGTCGCTGGCTCTCTTCGTCTACCAGCAGGCCGGCGAGGCCTCCAAGTACTCGCCGGCACGGGCGTGGACCGCGGCGCTGACCCTGGTCGCCCTCGTCCTCATCCTGACCGTCGCGGCGAAGTTGCTGGCCCGCCGCAACCGGCTCGGCCGATGAACCCCGGAGGTACCGCCACCATGGCCAAGCGCATCGAAGCCACCAACGTCACCGCCTACTACGGCGCGTTCAAGGCGATCGAGAACATCAACCTGACCGTCGAGCCGAAGACGGTCACCGCCCTGATCGGCCCGTCGGGCTGCGGCAAGTCCACCTTCCTGCGGTCCATCAACCGGATGCACGAGGTGCTGCCCGGTGCCCGGGTCGAGGGCAGCCTGACCATCGACAACCAGGACATCTACGACCGGGACGTCGACGTCACCGCGGTCCGCCGGATGATCGGCATGGTCTTCCAGCGGCCCAACCCGTTCCCCACCATGAGCATCTTCGAGAACGTGGTGGCCGGGCTGCGGCTCAACGGCGTCCGGAAGAAGTCCATCCTCGAGGAGGCGGCGGAGAAGGCGCTGCGCTCGGCGAACCTCTGGGACGAGGTGAAGGACCGGCTCGGCAAGCCGGGCGCCGGGCTCTCCGGCGGTCAGCAGCAGCGGCTCTGCATCGCCCGCACCATCGCGGTCGAGCCGCAGGTGGTGCTGATGGACGAGCCCTGCTCGGCGCTGGACCCGATCTCCACGCTGGCCATCGAGGACCTGATGTTCCAGCTCAAGGACAAGTTCACCATCATCATCGTCACGCACAACATGCAGCAGGCCGCCCGGGTCTCGGACCGGACCGCCTTCTTCTCCATCGAGAAGACCGGCGACCCGGGCCGGCTGATCGAGTACGACAACACCCAGCGGATCTTCAGCAACCCGAGCGTGAAGAAGACCGAGGACTACATCACCGGCCGCTTCGGCTGAGCCGCTGGTTTCCCGGTCCGCGAGGGGCGTCGGTCGACCAGACCCGCGCCCCTCGGCGTGTCCGGCTCAGTCGAGGAGGAAGCGGGCCTCGCCGTTGTCGGGGAGGTCGAGGCGCGGGGTGACCGGGGTGGCGGCGTCCCGGGTCGCCGCCGCGCGAGCCACGCCGGCCAGGTCGCCGGCCGCGGCGATCTGGGCCAGGGTGACCAGGGTGGGCGGGAGCATGGTCAGCTCGCCGGCCTCCGCCCGGGCCAGGGCGTCCGCCGGGCGGATCCACAGGGTGTGGTCGGCCTCGCCGGAGACGTCCCGGGTCCGCTGTCCCTCCGGCAGCAGGGCCACGAAGAAGTACGTGTCGAAGCGGCGCGGCTCGAACTCCGGGGTGATCCACCGGCTCCACGGCAACAGCAGGTCGGACCGGAGGGTGAGCCGCCGGCTGGCCAGCAGGTCGGCGAATCCGGACCGGCGGGCCACCAGATCCTGGCGGGCGGACTCCCACTCGTCCCCGCTCACGTCGCCGACCACGGCCGCGGCGTCCGGGCCGGCCAGCAGCACCCCGGCCTCCTCGAAGACCTCCCGGGCGGCAGCGCAGACCACCGCCTGGGCAGCGTCGGGGGCGAGACCGAGGCGGTCGCCCCACTCGCCCGGCTCCGGACCGGCCCAGTCGAGGTGTGCCTGCGAGTCGGAGCGGTCCACCCCGCCGCCGGGGAAGGCGTACATCCCGCCGAAGGCCATCGCGGCGACCCGGCGGATGACGTACACCTCGTAGTCGGCGCCGGCCGGACGGAGCAGCAGCACGGTGGCCGCGACCCGGGGCACGGCCGGAACGCCGCCCTCGGCGTGGAACCGGCGAGCGTGCTCCACCAGGACGGGGGATGCGGCGAAGCCGTCGATCGTCATTCCGCGAGCCTAGTTCCCGACGGGTGGATCATCCGCTCGGCGGTCGGGCGGTCCGGGATACCGTGCCGGCATGACGCGTTGGGGAATTCTGGCCACCGGGTACATCGCCGGCTGCTTCGCCGCCGACCTGCGGCTGGTGCCGGGCGCCGAGCTGGTCGCGGTCGGCTCCCGTACCCGGGAGAGCGCCGAGCTCTTCGCCGCCCGGCACGACGTTCCCCGGGCGTACGCCTCCTGGGCGGAGCTGGCCGCGGACCCGGACCTGGACGCGATCTACGTGGCCACCCCGCACGCCACGCACCACGAGGCGACGATGACCTGCCTGGCCGGCGACAAGGCCGTGCTGGTGGAGAAGCCCTGCACGCTCGACCTGGCCACCAGCTCCGAGCTGGTCGAGACGGCCCGCTCCCGCGGTCTCTTCCTGATGGAGGCCATGTGGATGCGGGCCAACCCGCTGCTCCGGAAGGTCGTCGAGTTGGTCGCGGCGGGGACGATCGGCGAGGTGACCAGCGTACGGGCCGACTTCGGGGTGGCCGGGCCGTTCCCGCCCGAGCACCGGATGCGGGCCCGGGCGCTGGGCGGCGGCGCGCTGCTCGACCTCGGGATCTACCCGGTCAGCCTGGCCCACCTGCTGCTCGGCGTGCCGCAGCACGTGCACGCCTGGGCGAAGCTGAGCCCCGAGGGCGTGGACGAGAACACCGGCATCGTGCTCGGCTGGGACTCCGGCGCGGTGGCGACGCTGAGCTGCGGGATGGTGGGCGCCACCGGGATCACCGCCTCGATCACCGGCACCGCGGGCCGGATCGACCTGCCGGAGCCGTTCTACCGGCCGGGCGCGGCGGTGCTGCACCGGCTCGGGGCCGAGCCGGAGGCCATCCCGGCCGACCTGACCGGCGGCGGTTACCAGTACGAGGCCATCGAGGTGCAGCGCTGCCTGGCCGCCGGACTGACCGAGAGTCCACTGGTGCCGCACTCCGCCACGCTGGAGGTGATGGCCCTGCTCGACGACGTCCGGGCCCGGATCGGCGTCTCCTACACGTGAGGGCTCCCTGCCCGCTGGCAGGGAGCCCTCACGCCGTCAGCCTCAGAACAGCGGGCGGACCAGCAGGTACGCCAGGCAGGCGATGGCCGCGGCGGCCGGGAACGTGATGATCCAGGCGATCACGATGTTGCCGGCCACGTTCCAGCGCACGGCGGAGAGCCGCTTGGTGGCACCCACGCCCATGATCGCCGAGGTGATCGTGTGGGTGGTGGAGATCGGGGCCTTCAGCACCAGGGCGTTGAAGTAGAGCACCGCGCTGGCGACCGTCTCGGCGGCGAAGCCCTCCGGCGGGCCCAGATCGATGATCTTCCGCCCGAGGGTCCGGATGATCCGCCAGCCGCCCGCGTAGGTGCCGGCCGCCAGCATGGCCGCCGAGGTCCAGAACACCCACTGCGGGATGTGGGTCTTGTCGGACTGGAAGCCACCGGTGTAGAGGGCCAGCACGATGATGCCCATGGTCTTCGCGGCGTCCTGCATGCCGTGGCCCACGGACATCGCGGCGGCGGAGAGGGTCTGCGCCCAGCGGAAGCCACGGTTGAGCTTGCTCGGCTGTCCCTTCCGGAAGAGCCACAGGATCGCCATCATCACCAGGAAGCCGAGCACCAGGCCGACCACCGGCGAGAGCACCATCGGGATGATGACCTTCTGGACGATGTTGCCCCACTGCACGACGCCGTCGGCGGCGAAGAGGGTCGCGCCGACCAGGCCGCCGAAGAGGGCGTGCGAGGAGGACGACGGCAGGCCGAAGTACCAGGTGATCAGGTTCCAGGCGATCGCGCCGAGCACGCCGGCGAAGACCACCCCGAGACTGGCCACTCCGGTGGGCAGGGTGACCAGGCCGTCGCCGACCGTCTTGGCCACCCCGGCGCCGAAGTGCGCGCCGACGAAGTTGCCGACGGCGGCCAGCCCGAGGGCGACCCGGGGGGTCAGCGCGCGAGTCGAGACGCTGGTGGCGATCGCGTTGGCCGCGTCGTGGAAGCCGTTCGTGTAGTCGAACGCCATGGCGACCACGATCACCGCCACCACGGCGATGAGTTCGGGACTCACAGGATCAGGACTCCTTGACCGCGATGGTCTCGACCGTGTTCGCCACGTGCTCGAAGGCGTCGCAGGCGGCCTCCAGCTCGTCGGCCACCTCCTTCATCTTCAGCACCGTGAGCGCGTCGTACTCGCCGGAGAAGAGGCGGACGAGCAGCATCCGGTAGACCTGGTCGCCGTCGTTCTCGAGGCGGTTGCACTCGATCCAGTAGTCCTCGAGGTTCTTCATCGACCGCAGCTGCGGCATCGCGTCGGCGGTCAGCTTGGCCTGCTGGTCGAGCACGGTCACCAGATCGTGCAGCTCACGCGGCAGCGCCGGGAGCTTGGTCAGGCCGTACAGGTAGAGCAGGTTGCCGACCGCCTCCAGGTGGTCCATCACGTCGTCGAGCAGCGAGCCCAGACGGTAGATGTCCTCCCGGTCGAACGGGGTGATGAAGGTAGAGTTGATCTTCTTGAACAGCTCGTGGGTGATCTGGTCGCTGTCGTGCTCGACCTCGGTCAGCCGCTCGCTGACCGACTGCACGTCGACCCCGGGCAGGGCCAGCTCGTTGAGGAGTTCGGTACCCCGCACCAGGTTCTGTGCCGACCTGGTGAAGAGCTCGTAGAAGGCGCCCTCGGTGGGGCGGATGGAAAACTTCACAGCACGGACCTCGTCGTGTGGGTGGAAGGGTGGCCGTCGCCCCGCTGGACGTCTGCTCTGCGCATGCTAAGTACCCCGCGGAACCGGGAATCCGTCGGCCCACCCCTGGTCAGGCCCGATTTACCGCTCGTTCACCTGCCGTTCACCTTGAACCTGTCGCCCTCGCTCCGCAACCGGTCACGCTCCCGCTCGACGTCGAAATCGGCGGGCGGATACCCCAGATCCAGGGCGTCGAACGCCTCCCGGAGCAGGTGGGCCACCGCCCAGTCGCGGTACCACTTCCGGTCCGCCGGCACCACGTACCAGGGCGCCGCGTCCGTGTCGCACCGGCGCAGCGCCTCGGCGTACGCGGCCTGATAGTCGCCCCAGTGGGCTCGGGTGTCCAGGTCGCTCGGGTTGTACTTCCAGTGTTTCGTCGGGTCGGTCAGCCGCTCCATCAGCCGCTCGCCCTGCTCGGCGAATGAGATGTGCAACATCACCTTCACCAGAGTGACCGAGTTGGCGGTCAGCTCCCGCTCGAACGCGTTGATGCTGTCGTAGCGGGCCCGCCAGGTGGGCTCGTCGACCAGCGACTCGACCCGGGCGACCAGCACGTCCTCGTAGTGCGAGCGGTTGAAGATCCCCACGTATCCGGGCGGCGGCAGGGCGCGCCGGATCCGCCAGAGGAAATCGTGCCGCAGCTCCTCCTCGGTCGGCGGACCGAACGAGCGGATGTGCAGGCCGAGCGGGTTCATCGCGCCGGCCACCCGCTTTATCGTGCCGTCCTTGCCGCCGCAGTCCATCGCCTGGAGCACCAGCAGTACCCGGCGCGGGCGATCGCCGCCCAGGTGGGCGCCCGCCTGCGACGGGGCGCTGGTCGGCGTCTCCGGCTCCGGGCCGCCGGCACCCTTCGCCGCCGCGTACAGCATCTCCTGCTGCCGGCCGAGGTGCGTGCCGAGCAGCTCGACCTGCTCCAGCGCCCACGCCCTGCGCCGCTGCCCGCTCCCGGCCGCCGCGGGCAGTCCGGGGGTGGACCGGGGATCGATCGCCGCCAGATCCACCGCCCCCGGCGTCACCCGCAGCAACTGCCGCACCGACCCGCCCTCGGGCCGCACCACCGCGTCCGCTCCGCTCATCTGCCGATCCTTACCCACCACCCCGGTCGGGGAGTCCTCGCGGAGGGCCGCTTTCCGGGAAAGAGTGGCCTCCACGGCTCAGGACACCACTCTTTCCGTGAATCGGCACGGATCTTGTCGGGCGCACGGCGCGGGGCGGGGCGCGGCGGTGCGTCCCGGGGTGGGGAGAATGTGGGCTCCGGGGAAGGGAGCGGCGCATGGGGGACCTGGCGGCGGAGTTCGAGGCGGAACGCGGGCACCTGACGGCGGTCGCGCACCGGATGCTGGGCAGCCGGAGCGAGGCCGAGGACGCGGTGCAGGAGACCTGGCTGCGGTACGCGGGCGCGCTCGCCGATCCGGCCGCCCGCGCCGAGATCCGCGAGTTGCGGGCCTGGCTGACCACCACCTGCTCGCGGATCTGCCTGGATGTGCTCCGCTCCGCCCGGGTACGCCGGGAGGCGTATCCCGGCCAGTGGCTGCCGGAGCCGGTGGTGACCGAGGTGCCTGCGGCGGACGGCTTCGCCCCCGACCCGGCCGAGCGGGCGGTCCGGGCCGACCAGCTCGGCACCGCCCTGCTCGTGGTGCTGGAGCGGCTGACCCCGGAGCAGCGGGTGGCGTTCGTGCTGCACGACGTCTTCGCCGTACCGTTCGCCACGATCGCCGACGTGCTCGGCACCACCCCCGCCGCGGCCCGGCAGCTCGCCTCCCGGGCCCGTCGGGCGGTGGCCGCGCCGGATGTCCCCAGGCACACCGCCGACCTCGCCGAGCAGCAGCGGGTGCTCGCCGCGTTCACTGCCGCCGTGGAGTCCGGCGAACTGGAACGACTGGTCCAGGTGCTCGCCCCGGACGTGGTGCTGATCGGCGACAGCGGCGGGCACTTCCCGGCGGCCCGCCGGCCGGTGGTCGGCGCCGAAACGGTGGCCCGCTTCATCCTGGGGCTGTTCGGCCAGGGTCGCCGGTACGCCGGGCAGGTGACGGCCCGGCCCGTGCTGGTGGACGGGGCGTTGGGCTGGCAGGCGGAGACCGTGTACCGGGACGGACGGCTGATCCGCATGGTCACCTCGTTCGCCGTGCACGAGGGTCGGGTCACCGGCGTCTTCAACCAGCTCAACCCGGAGAAGGTGACCCGGCTGCCGGCGGTCGGGACACAAACCGGCTGGCCGCAGCACCCCTGAGCCGGCTCAGACCACCAGGGCCAGCCACTTCCGGTACGACGTGGCGAACGGCTCGGTGCCGTCCTCGAGCGCGCCGAGGAGCCACCGGGCGGCGGCCTCCGCCTCGACGACCACGTCGTCCGGGTAGCCGAAGCGCGCCCGGTGCACGGCGAACTCGTCCTCGTCGCGCAGCTCGACGAGGCCGGTCTCCCGGCGGCGCACCACGTCCAGGTCGAGGTCGATCAGGTGGACCGTGCCGTCGCCCTCCCACCGGGCCGGGGTGGTGATGTCGCAGTAGACCTCGCTGGTCCGCGGCGGCGGGTTGAACATCCCCGTCCACCAGGCGTGTCGCGGCACCAGCAGGACGAAGGGGATCTGCTCGACCGAGGGCCGGCCGTGGTAGACCGACTCGGTGCCGGCCGGTACGCCGAGCCACACGCCGAGGTCGTCCTCGGCGAGCCGCCGGGCCGGGTAGTCGCGGTGGGCGCTGCCGTCGTACTTGCGGTAGATCACGCGGACCACTTCGCTCGGCATGCTGGCACCCTAGTCGATTCCGGCCACGCGACGCGATCGGCAGGTAACCGGAAGCAACCCGGCCGGGACGCGCCACGACGCGGATGGGCGGGGCCGCTGTCGGCGACGGCGGGTACGGTCGCACGGTGACCCCGCCCCGTACCGCCACCGGTCCCACCGTCGGAAAGAAGCGCCGGGGCAGCCGGCCCAGCGGCGGCGACCTGCTAGCCGCGGCGGTCGGCGCGGTCCCCGGCGGCGCGGCCCGCCCCGGCCAGCAGCAGATGGCCGAGGCGATCGAACGCAGCGTCGCCTCCGGCGAGCACCTGCTGGTCCAGGCGGGCACGGGCACCGGCAAGTCACTGGCCTACCTGGCCCCGGCGCTGACCGTGGACGGCCCGGTGGTGGTCTCCACCGCCACCCTCGCGTTGCAGTCCCAGCTGGTCGACCACGACCTGCCCCGGCTGGCCGACGCGGTGGAGCCGCTGCTCGGCCGTCGCCCCACGTTCGCGGTGCTGAAGGGCCGCCACCACTACCTCTGCCTGGCCCGGCTGGACAACTCGATCGAGGAGGAGCCCGAGGACAGCCTCTTCGACGCGCCCCGGCCCGGCACGAAGTGGCTCGGCGAGGCCGGCCGGCTGGGCAAGCAGATGCAGCGGTTGCGCGACTGGGCGGAGGAGACCGCCACCGGCGACCGGGACGAGCTCGACCCGGGCGTCGACGATCAGGTCTGGCGGTCGGCCTCGATGCCGGCCCGGGAGTGCGTCGGCGCGACCCGCTGCCCGTTCGGGCAGGAGTGCTTCGCCGAGGCGTCGCGGGCCCGGGCCCGCGAGGCCGACGTCGTCGTCACCAATCACAGCCTGCTCGCCGTCGACATGCTCGCCGGCCGGCACATCGTCCCGCCGCACAAACTGCTCGTCGTCGACGAGGCGCACGAGCTGGCCGACCGCGTCTCCTCGGCCGCCCAGGCCGAGCTGGTCCCCGAGCTGATCGACCGGTCCGCCCGCCGGGCCCGGCCGCTGCTCCGCCCAGAGGTGGCCGAGCGGCTCACCGAGGCGGGCGACGCCCTCGCGGTGGGGTTGGCCGAGGCACCGGCCGGGCGGCTCACCGCCGGCCTGCCACCCGCGCTGCGCGAGGCGTGCACGCTGCTCGACGCGGCGACCCGGGCGGCGTTGGAGGCGATCGGCGAGATCAAGGCCGACGACCCGGACCCGGTCCGCAAGCAGCAGGCCAAGGCGGTGCTGGACGAGCTCTCCACCACCGCGCAGCGGCTGCTGGAGGAGGCCGACCACGACGTGGCGTGGGTGGAGAAGCCGGAGAACGGCAGCCGCCGGGCGCTGGTGGTCGCGCCGCTCTCCGTCGCCGGCACCCTCGCCACCCACCTGTACGAGGAACGTACGGTGGTCGCCACCTCGGCCACCCTGGCGCTGGGCGGCCGCTTCGACACGGTCGCCCGGGCGCTGGGGCTGGACGCGCCGCCGCCCGCCCCGCCGTCCCCGGCCGCCGCCGCGCTGGCCACCGCGGCCGCCGCCGGCCGCCCCGGTGTCGCCACCGCACCGGTGGCGAGCACCGCGGGCAGCCGGGCCGCGGTCGGGACCGTGCCGGCCACCGAGGGGCCCGGTTGGCGGTCGCTCGACGTCGGCTCGCCGTTCGACTACGCCCGGCAGGGCATCCTGTACGTCGCCGCGCACCTGCCCCGCCCCAGCGTCTCCGGGCTGCCCGAGGCGGCCGGCGAGGAGCTGCTGGCGCTGGTCGGGGCGCTCGGCGGGCGTACCCTCGGGCTCTTCTCCTCTCGCCGGGCCGCGCAGCAGGCGGCGGAGCTGCTCCGCGCGCGGACCGACCTGCCGGTGCTGCTCCAGGGTGAGGAGGCGCTGCCGCTGCTGGTCCGCCGGTTCCGGGACGAGCGGGAGAGCTGCCTGTTCGGGGTGATGTCGCTCTGGCAGGGGGTGGACGTGCCCGGTGACGCCTGCCAGCTCGTGGTGATCGACCGGCTGCCGTTCCCCCGGCCGGACGAGCCGCTCGCCGCGGCGCGGGCGGCGGCGGTGGACGCCGGCGGCGGCTCCGGCTTCGCCGCGGTCAGCGTGCCGATCGCGGCGGTCCGGCTGGCCCAGGGCGTCGGCCGCCTGATCCGGGCGACCGGCGACCGGGGCGTGGTGGCGGTGCTCGACTCCAGGCTGGAGACCGCCCGCGGCTACGGCCCGTTCCTGCGGCGCTCGCTGCCCCCGTTCTGGTACACCACCCGCCCCGACGTGGCCCGGGGCGCGCTGGAGCGGCTCGGCAAGAGCTGACGGCGGCCGGGCTGACGTCAGGGCGCCTGGGAGGCGACCACCACGGCGTCCGGCGGGGTGTCCGGCACGGTCCGCGCGGCGAGCCGGCGGATCGCGGTGTTGAGCACCGCGATCAGCGGCACCGCGACCAGTGCTCCGGTGATACCGGCGAGGACCACCCCGCCGGCGATCCCGATGATCACGGCGAGCGGGTGGATGGCCACCGCCCGGCCCATGATCAACGGCTGGAGCACGTGCCCCTCCAGCTGCTGCACCCCGATCACCGCACCCAGGATGATCAGGGCGGTCACCGGGCCGCTGTCGACCAGCGCCACCAGCACGGCCACCCCGCCCGAGAGCGCCGCCCCGACAATCGGGATGAACGCCCCCAGGAACACCAACGCGGCCAGCGGGAACGGGAACGGGACATTGAAGATCACCAGGAAGATGCCGATGCCGACGGCGTCGATGAAGGCGACCAGCACGGTGGCTCGGACATACGCGCCCAGCGTCGCCCAGGAGGCCCGGCCGGCGTCGTCGACCTTCCAGCGGGCGGCCACCGGCAGCAGCCGGACCAGGAAGCGCCAGATCTTGGCGCCGTCACGGAGGAAGAAGAAGGTCGCGAACAGCACGAGGACGATGCCGGTCAGCACCTCGGCCAGCGTCGCCGTGGCGGAGAGGGCGCTGGTGGTGAACGTCCTGGAGTTGCCGGTTATCCAGGTCTGCGCCTCGTCGATGTAGTGGTTGAGCTGGTTGTCCGACACGTGCAGCGGTCCGGTCTTGAGCCAGTTCTGGATCTGGCGTACGCCCTGCGACGACTTCTCGCTCAGCTCCGGCACGCCCTGGATGAACTCGTTCACCACCAGGGTGAGCGTGCCGATCACCGTGGCCAGGCCGCCGACCAGCACCACCCCGGTCGCCAGCGACCGCGGGAAGCGGGCCCTGAGCAGCCAGCCGACCGCCGGGGCGAGCAGCGCCGAGAGCAACAGCGCGATCGCCAACGGGATGATCACGATGCGGATGGTGCCGACGATCCTGAGCAGCCCCCAGGTCACGATGCCGATCACGATCAACCGCCAGGACCAGGCGGCGGCGATCCGCAGCCCGTGCGGCACGTCCTCGTCGTCCCGGCTGATGGTGGACGTGTGCACGGCGGCCGGCTGGTCCACGACCTTCCTGGTCACCTCGCTCGGGGCCGTCGGGCCCGGCGCGGACGGCGAGGCGATGCCGGGCTCCTCCGGCGCCTCCTCGGGATCGATTTGGCGGGCTCGTGCCGACTCCCGGCCGGACTCGTACGCGCGGCGAAGCCGTCCGCGCATCCGCTCGAAGCGGCTCAAGCGCACCTCCCGCAGAGTTGGTCCGCCCGTGACCGGGGGACAGGATAGTCCGTCCGTCCCACCTTAGGGCGGCTCGGCCACAAATTGCTCCCGTCCCACCCCGCCGAACCACCCCGATGATCGGCCACGGCGTACGCGGTAGCGTCTTCGCGTGACCGCCGACCCGAACCTCGACTCCGGCCTGCCGATCCGTCTGCTGCACGACCGCGTGCTCGTACGCACGGAGGGCGCCGACGGCGAACGCCGATCCACCGCCGGCATCGTGATCCCGGCCACAGCGGCGGTGGGCAAGCGGCTGGCCTGGGCGACCGCGGTGGGGGTGGGGCCGAACGTTCGCGCCATCGTCGCCGGGGACCGGGTGCTCTTCGATCCGGACGAGCGCTCCGAGGTCGAGCTGCACGGCCGGGCGTACGTCCTGCTGCGCGAGCGCGACGTGCACGCCGTCGCCGCCGAACGGGTGGAGAGCGAGTCGACCGGATCGACCGGCCTCTACCTGTAGGCGGCTGCCCATCCCCCGGGGCGCCGTTTGCGCCGCTGCCCGACGGGAAGCCCAGGCACCTCAGCGCCCTGGGGAGGGGGACCATGCCAGTACTGCTCAAAAAGCTACTGACCTGGGGATTCGTCGGGTTCCTGATCTTCTACATGGCCTTTCGCCCGAATGGCGCGGCACAGCTGTGCAAGTCGATCGGAGCGGCCCTGATGATGATCGCCCAGGGCCTCGGCGACTTCCTCACCGGCCTGATGAGCTGACCGCGCCGGCCGGCCCGGCACGCGGTCAGGCGCCGGGCGGCCAGGGCGCGGCAGGGCGCGGGCCGTACCAGCCCGGCGGGCCATAGCCGACCGGGTACGCCGGGGGCGGCGGGGCCAGCACCACCGGGATCGGCACCACCGGCTCGTCCGGGGCCTCGACCGCCCGCTGCGAACCGTCCGGGAAGCGCAGGTGGTAGCGCTGCCCGTCCCAGACACCGACCGGTGCCTGCGGGTCCCGACCCACGAAGAACGACCGGTACGCGGCGATCGAGTCCAGCAGTTCCCGCTCCTCCCGTGCCGTCCGGTCCCGCTCGGCCGGCTTCTGGTCCAGTCCCCGGCGCATCCCGTCGCGCAGCAGCGCCAGCCGGGTCGCGGCGAACTGGTAGCCCCGCATCGCCCTCACCCCGCCGTCGCCGGCCACCCGTCGGGCCCAGGTACGCGCGGCATGCCGCCGTCCGAGGCTGCCCAGGGCCGCCACCTCCGGCGGGGTGAGCCAGCCGGCCCGGACGTAGTCCGGCAGGGTGCGCTCGGTGAGTCGTCCCTCCCAGGCGCGCAGCCAGACCGCCAGCCCCACCATCCCGAAGAAGATCGGCACCATCACCCCGATGTAGCCGTACAGGGCGATCACCGGCTGCCCGGTGGCGGCGGCCAGCGTGGGCAGCAGGTTCCAGGTGCCGTGCAGCATCATCGCGACCAGCAGGCCCGCGATCGGGGCGAGGATGCGTACCCGCCGGTCGGCCGTACGGGCGGCGATGCCCAGCCCGACCCCGGTCATCGAGGTGAACAGCGGGTGGGCGAAGCCGAAGAGCAGGATCCGGACGATGAAGATGGCGATCACCTGTTGCGCGCCGGTGGCCGGGCCGTACTCCTGGACACCGGTGCGGAAGCCGTATCCACCCAGGTAGAGGATGTTTTCCACCATGGCGAAGCCGATCGCGGAAAGCCCGCAGTAGACCAACCCGTCGGTGATCCCGGAGAACTCCCGGCGGCGGAAAATCAGCAGCAGGATCGGGGCGGCCGCCTTGGTCAGCTCCTCGATGAACGGGGCGACCAGCACGGCGGTCAGCGCGGCGGGCAGGCCCCAGTGCTTGAACAGGCCGGCAAAGGCTTCGTTGACCTTCAACGCGATCGACGTCGCGATGAAGGCGCCCCAGGCGAAGCAGAAGATCAGGTACTTCAGCGGCTCCGGCTCGTACCGGTCCAGCCAGAGGAAGGCGGCGACCAGCACCGGCACCGGCAGGATCGCCGCCACGACGCCGACCAGCAGGGCTTCCGCCCCGAGGTTGGTGCCGAGCGTGAAGAGGATGAAGAACGCGCCGGCGGCGATCAGCAGCACCACCACGGCGAGCAACAGGATCCGCCGCCAGCCGAGCCGGCGCAGCGGCATGTGGTGGGCCGACGAACCCGGCGGCTGGACGGCGGGCGCGGGCGGCGGCGGCAGAGCGCCGCCGGGCGGGTTGTCGGCCATGCCGTCAGCGTAGTCACCCGCGGCCCTCTGGTCCGGCCGCATCGCACCCGCTATGCTCCCGAGCAGGTCACGAGTGCCAGCGTCAAGCCCCGGCTTGCTGGCCGGCAACCCTCGTTCGAGTTCGCGGTGGGGTGCCCCGGGTGATGACCGGGCCCAGCCCGAACCGCGTGCTGGGCAAGCGCGGACCCCGTCCCGGTAGCCATGCCCGGGGTCCCCTGGACCCGGGAGGTTCCGGCATGACCGTCACCCTCGTACCCACCCTGCCCACCCTGTCCCGCCCGCCGGCACCGGCCCGGCCGGACCCGCTCGCCGTGCTCGGCGTACCCGGGGAGATCAACCTGGATCACGCCGCCAGCGCGCCGTGCGCGCGGGCCGCGGCCGACGCGGTGGCCGAGCTCCTGCCCTGGTACGCGAGCGTGCACCGCGGCGCCGGGGCGCTGTCGCGGCGCTGCACCCTGGCCTACGAGCGGGCCCGGCAGACGGTGGCCGACTTCGTCGGCGCCCGCCCGGACGACCACGTGGTCTTCACCCGGAACACCACCGACTCGGTCAACCTGCTGGCCCGGGCGTTGCCCGCCGGCACCACCGTGGTCACGTTCGCCGGCGAGCACCACGCCAACCTGCTCCCCTGGCCACGCGGCTCGGTCCGGCTGCCCGTGCCGGCCAGCCCCGCCGAGGCGGTACGCGCCCTCGACGCCGCACTACGCGAGCTGCGGCGGGTGGACGCGAGCCGATCGGGGGCGGTGGCCGACGGCCGGCCGGGCCTGCCGGTGCTGGTCGCGGTGACCGGCGCGAGCAACGTGACCGGGGAACGCTGGCCGGTGGCCGAGCTGGCCCGGGTGGCCCGCCGGCACGACGCCCGGATCCTGGTGGACGCCGCGCAGCTCGCCCCGCACGCCCCGGTCGACCTGGCCGCGCTGGACGTGGACTACCTGGCGCTCTCCGGCCACAAGCTGTATGCCCCGTTCGGCGCCGGCGTGCTGGTCGGCCGCGGCGACTGGCTGGACGCGGCACCGCCGTACTTGGCGGGCGGCGGGGCGACCAGCCACGTCGGCGCGGCCACCCACGAGGTGCACTGGGCCACCGGGCCGGCCCGGCACGAGGCCGGCACGCCGAACCTGCTGGGCGCGGTGGCTCTCGCGGCGGTCTGCACCGCGCTCGCCGCGGCGGATCGGGACGCGCTGCACGCCCGCGAGCGGGCGCTGCTGACCCGGCTGCGGGACGGGATCGCCGCCCTGCCGCATGTCGTGGAGCTGCGCACCTTCGCGGCGGACGCGCCCCGGGTGGGCATCGTCTCCTTCGTGGTCGCCGGGCGGGACTCCGCCGAGGTCGCCGCCCAGCTGGCCGGCGCGCACCGGATCGGGGTGCGGGACGGTCTCTTCTGCGCCCATCCGTTGGCCCGGCGGCTGCTGGCCGAGGCGGCGACGCGCAGCGGCCGGCGCGACCTGCCCCCGACCGCGCTGCGGGCCAGCCTCGGCCTCGGCACCACCGCCGCCGAGGTGGACGCCCTCCTCACCGCCCTCGCCACCCTGGCCTGACCTTGACGGGCGGGGTCAGCCGAGTGGGGGCGCGACGGGGGGTTTGGGGGCGCCGCTCTGCTCGGCCTCGCCACCCGTCCGCTGCTCCCGCCCGCCGAACGCCTCCCGGACCAGCCGGTTCGCCTCCTCCTGTTCGATCCCGGAGGCCACCATCAGGTCACTCGCCGTGGTACGGACCTGCGCGATCACCACGCTCCCGGAGAAACCCACGCCTTCGGCGTACGCCCGGCCGGCCTCGCTGACCGCGCGCAGCGACCGCTCGCGGGCCTTCTGCGGCTCCTCACCGACGGCGAACTCGTGCCGGAGCAGGCGTACCGACTCGGCGAGGTGGGCGACGGCGGCGGGCATCGGTTCGGGGACCGGTTCCTCGTCCTCGATCATGGTGACCGAACGGCGGATCAGCGTGCCGGTGTTGCGCATCGCCCGGTCGATCGGGTCGGCCGCTTCGGCGTAGTGGGTCAACTCGTTGCGCCGGTGCCAGCGGGCCGGCGAGATGGTGGAGGTCTCCTTGGCGCCATCGATCGCCTCCGAGAACTCGGCCAGCTCCGTCTTGTTCTCCCGTAACCGGAACAGCGCCCGCTGCGCCGCGCCCCGATCCCTCGTACGCAGCGCCTCCGCACAGATGTCGAGCTGCCCCGCGAGCAGGTCCAGCGCCGGCCGGGCGGCCCGGTTGATCACGCTCAGCGGATTGAGCGGAAGCAGAATCGAGGACACCAGCAGTGCGACCGAGCCGCCCACGGCCGCGTCCACGAAGCGTGGGATCTCCAGGTGCTTGCTGACCGGGCTGAGCGTCACGATCAGCACGGCGGTGGCCGCGGCCTGGATCACGACGGCCACGCTGGCGCCCGCGAAGATGGAGAGCAGAATCCCCGCGGTCACCACCAGGCCGAGCTGCCACGCGCCGGAGCCGAGCAGATAGATCAGAAAGTCGCCGATGGCCACCCCGATCGCCACCCCGACGATCAGCTCCACGGTCCGGCGGAACCGCTGGCCGACCGAGGCGGCCAGGGTGCCGACCGCGGAGATCGGGGCGAAGACCGGTTGCGGGTTGCCCAGGACCTTGTAGGCGATGATCCAGCTCAGCGCGGCGGCCACCCCGGACTGGAGGGCCAGCCCGAACGTCTTACGCACCCGGTGCACCCGGTCGTGCAGCGTCGCCTTGCCCTTGTTTCGCAGCTCCTGCATCGCGTCGGCGATGCGCACCGTGTCGACGTCGGCCAGCCCTTCGCGCAGGGCGGTACGCCGCATGAACGACGGTAGTCGATCCCGAGCAATGGCCATGGCCGGGACTACCCGTCCCACACCCGGTGAATCCTCCGGTCTGGGCGGCGGTGGGGCAGACTGCACCGGGTGGACGAGCTGATCGAGCGGTGGCGGGACGCGGCCCGCGCGGCGGGGGCGTCCGAACCGGCCGGGGTGGAACGGGCCGGGGCCCGGCTGCTGGCCGCCTGGCGGGAGCCGCACCGGCGGTACCACACCACGACACACCTGCGAGCGGTGCTGGACGTGGTCGACGCGTACGCGGGGTCGGCTCGCCGGCCGGCGCTGGTCCGGCTGGCCGCCTGGTGCCACGACGCGGTCTACGACCCCCGGGCCGGCGGGGACGCCAACGAGCGGGCCAGTGCCGACCTGGCCGGCGACCTGCTCGCCGCCGCCGGACTGCCGACGGAGGCGGTGATCGAGGTACGCCGGTTGGTGCTGCTCACCGCCGGGCACGCGGTGCGGCCGGACGACCCTGACGGGGCGCTGCTCTGCGACGCCGACCTGGCGATCCTGGCCGCCCCACCCGACCGGTACGACCACTACGCCGCCGCGGTCCGCCACGAGTACGCCCACGTCCCCGACCCGAACTTCCGCACGGGCCGGGCGGCGGTGCTGGAGAGCCTGCTGGCCCTGCCCGCCCTCTACCGCCTCCCCACGCCGCACGCCCGCTGGGAGGCCCCGGCCCGGGCCAACCTCACCCGCGAACTCGCGGCCCTTCGGGCCGGGTGAGGTGCTTCGGGCGGCGGAGACCGGAGTCGCGGAGGAGGCGGACGAGGTCGCGAGAGGGGACCACCCGGGCGCCGAGCCAGACCGCCATCGGGAACCGGTCGGCCGGCAGGTCGTAGTGGTCCCGGTCGAAGCCGCGGCGCGGTGCGCCCAGCGCCTCGGCGAAGGCGTGCAGTTCCGCGTACGAGACGTCGCTGATCAGGTGTGACCAGAGCCGTCCCCGCCAGGGCACCGAGGGCCGGTCCAGGTAGAGCATGGCGGCAAATCTAGCCCCCGGTGTGACCGCTCAGCCCTGGTACTCGGCCGGGGTGGCCTGGGTGAGCAGGAGCAGGATCTTGTTCGCCACCGGTGGCTTCTCCTCGCCCGGGCAGTCCTGCGAGGAGATGGCCAGCCCCGGCGGAATCAGCAGGGTGGAGGTCAGCGCGTCGATGCAGCCCTGCTTGTACTGGCGAGCCTCGTCGGTCTCCCCGACCAGGGCCGGGTCGGCGAGCAACCGCTGCAGCCGCTGCGTCTGGTCCGGCTTGAGTGTCCCGTTCGACTCGACCCCGTCGCCGGCGCAGTCCTGGCACGTCCACCGCCCGCTCGGGTCCACGTAGAGCGTCCGGACCGGGCCGTCGACGCCGAGCTTCTGCACCAGCGAGACCCGGCGCGCCTCGGTGGCCAAGGTCGAAGCCTCGCCCGCCAGGTCCGGTCCGCCGGCGCCCTCGGCGCGGCTGGACACCATGCAACTGGTCAGGGCGATCGCCAGCAGGACACCGGCGGACGCCGGGAGCACGCGGGGCCATAATGGGCGAACCACGCAGGGCAACCTACACTCCCGCAGGTAGCGCCACCACCCTCCGCCCGGCCCCGCCGAGGAGCGCCTAGCGGGACGACGGAAGCTCGACGCTGTCGCCCTCGCCACCCCGGTCCGAGGCGAAACCACGGACGTCCGGAGCGCCCAGCCGGGCCGCGTCGGCGGCCACGTCGTCGGGCATCAGTTGCGACCGCCGCTCGGCCTCCACCCGGGCCCGGTAGTGGGCCACCTCGCGGGCCCGGGTCGCCTCGTCCCAGCCGAGCACCGCGCCCATCAGCTCCGCGGCGTGCTCGGCCGACTCCAGGCCCCGGTGGCTGGTCTCGAAGGAGATCCGGGTACGCCGGGTCAGCACGTCCTCCAGATGCACCGCCCCTTCCGCCCGAGCCGCGTACGTCACCTCGGCGGCCAGGTACTCCGGGGCGCCGGCCAGCGGGGAGCCGAGCAGCGGGTCGGCGTCGATCAGGGCGAGCAGGTCCAGGGTGAGCGTGCCGTACCGCTCCAGCAGGTGCTCGACCACCCCGACCGGCACCCCGTGCCGGCGGGCCAGGTCGGCCCGGTCCCGCCACATCGCCGCGTACCCGTCGGCGCCGAGCAGCGGCAGGTCGGCCGTACGCGACGGGCGCGTCCCGCCCAACCGGTGCACGGCCCGGTCGACCACGTCCGCGGCCATCACCCGGTATGTCGTGTACTTGCCGCCGGCCACCAGGAGCAGCCCGAGCATCGGCTCGACCACCGCGTGCTCCCGGGAGAGCTTGGAGGTGGAGTCCGCCTCGCCGGCCAGCAGCGGGCGCAGCCCGGCGTACACGCCTTCGATGTCGTCGACGGTGAGCGGCCGCTCCAGCACCGTGTTGACCTGCTCCAGCAGGTAGCCGATGTCCTTCGCGGTCGCCGCCGGGTGGGACCGGTCCAGGCGCCAGTCGGTGTCGGTGGTGCCGATGATCCAGTGACCGCCCCACGGGATGACGAAGAGCACGCTGGAGGCGGTCCGCAGGATCAGCCCGGTCTCGCCGGTGATCGCCGAGCGGGGCACCACCAGGTGCACGCCCTTGGAGGCCCGGACCCGCAGGCCGGGGCGCAGCCCGACGTCGTTGAGCATCCGGGACATGTCGTCGCTCCACACGCCGGTCGCGGCGATCACCGTGCGGGCGCGCACCTCGAACTCGGCGTCCGGCGAGCCGGCGGGCGCCTCCAGGTCGCGGACCCGGACCCCGGTCACCTCGCGGGCCTGCCGGATCAGGCCGACCGCCCGGGCGCTGGTCACCACGGTCGCGCCGAGGCTGGCCGCCGTCCGGGCCAGGGTCACCACCAGGCGGGCGTCGTCGACCTGCCCGTCGTAGTAGCGGATCGCCCCGGCCAGCTTGTCCGCCCGCAGGCTCGGGAAGACTCGGTGGGCGCCCTCACGGGTGAGGTGGCGGTGCAACGGCATGCCCCGCCCGCCGCCGAACACCCCGGCGAACGCGTCGTAGGCGGCCACTCCGGCGCCGTAGTACGAGCGGCGGAACAAGCGGCTCGGCAGATCGCGCAGCCCGCCCTCGGCGGGGAGCGGGACCAGGAACGGCACCGGGCGGACCAGGTGCGGGGCGAGCCGGGTGGCGAGCAGCCCACGCTCGGTCAACGCCTCGTGGACCAGGTGGAACTCCAACTGCTCCAGGTAGCGCAGCCCGCCGTGGATCAGCTTGCTGGACCGGCTGGAGGTGCCGGCCGCGAAGTCCCGCGCCTCCACCAGGGCCACCTTCAGCCCCCGGGACGCGGCGTCGAGGGCGGCGCCGGCCCCGGTCACCCCACCACCGATGACCAGTACGTCGAACCGCTCGGCACGGAGTCGGCGCAGGTCGTCGGCGCGGCGCTCGGCGGAGAGCTGACCGGCCACGGATCGGGACACGTTGGGGTCGCGCACCTGTCCACGGTAACCGTCCCGGCGCTCCGGCGACACGTGCCCGCCGGGCCGTACCGTGATGGTCATGGACGTCGGTCCCCCCGCAGCCCCGCTCCCGCCGCCGGTTCCCGCTCCTCGCTCCACCGGGCCCTGGCCGGTGGTCGCGGCGGTGCTCACCGGCGCCTGGGCCGTGTTCGTGACCGTGCCGGGCCAGGCCGTCGGCTGGGTGGTCGACCAGGTGGTGCTGGCCAGCGGGATGGACCGGGTGGTGCTGCTGTGGCCGGCGGTCGCGCTGGCCACCGTGCTGCTGGCGGGCGCGCCCGCCCTCGCGCTCGCGCTGTTGCCCCGCTCTCGGGCGGTCCGGGCCACCGGCCGCGCCTGGCTGGCCGGGGTGCTGGCGCTCGGCGTGCTGACCCTGCTGCGGGCGGTGCCGCCGGTGCACGAGGAGGCGTACCTCGCCGCGCTGGCCGCCACCGCCGCCCTGCTCGCGGTGGTCCTCGGCCGGCTGGCGCGCGGCCGGGCGGGCGGCGCCTCCGCCGGCGTGACCGGCCCCGGGGGCGGGCGGGCCGGCCGGCGGCGGTTCGACGCGGTGATCCTGCTGGCGGTCGCCGCCGGGCTCGTCTCGCTGCTGCCCTGGGCCTGGGTGGGCGCGCTCGGCGGGGCGCTGGAGACGCTGCTCGCCGGCCTGGCCGCCGCCGCGCTCGGCGCACTCGCCGGGGTCCTGCTCGAGGCGAGGTTCTGGGCCCGGTTCGCCGTCGGGACGCCGCCCCGGCCGGCCCGCCTGGTGCTGGTCGGCGGCCTGGTGGCCGGGGTCACCCTGGCGCTGGTGGCCGCCGGGGCCGGGCAGTCCGGGGCGCAACTGCCGGCGCTGTTCCTGCTGCCGCCGCTCGGCCTCGTGCTGGGCGCGCTGGAGGCCGCAGCCCGACGGGCCGGTCGGCCCGCCGGCCCCCGCCCGGTCCGGTGGCTGGTCGGCCTCGCGCTTCTCGGGCCGCTGGCGTTCGCCGACCCGGAGGAGATCACCGTACTGCTGGCCACCAGCCGCGACGTGCCGTTCTGGGTGACGGTCGCGACCGGCGCCGCGTTCGCCGCCGCGGTCCTGCTCGCCATCGGGTACGGCGTGCTGCTGGCCCGGCCCCGTGCCCGCGCGCCCCGACGCGGGGTGGCCGCGGCGACCGCCGCGGCGCTGCTCGCCGCCGTTGCCGTGGTCTACCTCGTCCCCGGCCAACCCGGCCTGTACGGCGAACGGCTGTTCGTGGTGCTGCGCGAACAGGCCGACCTGACCGGCATCCCGGCCGGGGGGCCCGGGCGGGACGGCCGAAACGCCCGGGCGACCGAGGTGTACCGGCGGCTGGTGACCACCGCCGACCGGACCCAGGGGGACCTGCGCCGCGAGCTGACCCGGCTGCGCCTGCACCCCACGCCGTACTACCTGGTCAACGCCATCGAGACGGACGGCGGGCCGGAGGTGCGGGCCTGGCTGTCCGGGCGCCCGGAGGTGGCCCGCGTGCTGGTCAGTCAGCGACTGCGCCCGTTGCCGGCGGAGGCGCCCCCGGCCCGCGGGAACCAGCCGGCGCCCACCGGCCCGGTCTGGAACGTCGCGCTGCTCGGCGCCGACCGGGTCTGGTCGGAGCTGGGCGTGACCGGGGCGGGCGTCGTGGTCGGCAGTTCGGACTCGGGAGTGGACGGCCGGCACCCCGCGCTGGCCGCCGGTTTCCGGGGCGGTGACGACTCCTGGTACGACCCGTGGGAGCACCGCCGCACGCCGGGCGACCGGGGTGGGCACGGCACCCACACGCTGGGCAGCGCGGTGGGCCGGGACGGGATCGGCGTCGCTCCCGGTGCGCAGTGGGTGGGCTGCGTCAACCTGGACCGCAACCTGGGCAGCCCGGCCCACTATCTCGACTGCCTCCAGTTCATGCTGGCTCCCTTCCCGGTGGGCGGGAACCCGTTCACCGAGGGCCGGCCGGACCGGGCGCCGGATGTGCTGACCAACTCGTGGGGCTGCCCGCCGATCGAGGGCTGCGACCCGGGGGCGCTGCGGCCGGCCACCGCCGCGCTCGCCGTCGCCGGCATCCTGGTGGTGGCCGCCGCCGGCAACACCGGCCCGTACTGCGACTCGGTCGCCGACCCGCCGGCCCCGTACGCCGACGTGCTGACGGTCGGCGCGGTGGACCGGGCGCGCCAGGTCACCCGCTTCTCCAGCCGGGGCCCGGCCGCCGGTGGTCTCGCCAAGCCGGACCTGGTCGCACCCGGGGCGGGGGTGCTGTCGGCGTTCCCCGGGGGCGGCTACGCCACTCTCGACGGCACGTCGATGGCGACCCCGCAGGTGGCGGGGGTGGTGGCACTGATGTGGTCGGCGAACCCGGCGCTCGTCGGTGACCTGGCGCGGACCCGGCGGATCCTCCTGGACACCGCCTCGCCCGCCGGCGTGCCTGCCGGCACGGACACCTGCGGCGGCATCCGGAACCTGACCGGAGCCGGCCTGATCGACGCCTACGCCGCCGTACGCGCCGCGCGCGCCGCCTGAGGGGAGGACCCGCGCACCTTCAGGCGTGGGCCAGGCCAGCACCTCATTCCGGCTGCGCCCCGAGCCCGCTTGACCTCAACGGAGGTTCAACTGGTGTGATCTCACGGTGGACTTCGACGGACTGCGCGTTGCTGTCACCGGCGCTGGACGCGGCACTGGCCGCATCCTGGCGATGGCCTTCGCTGAGCGTGGCGCACACGTCTACCTCTCCGCCCGTGAAGCGGCAGCGGCCGAGCGCACCGCAGAATGGATCAAGCAACGCGGCCGGGGAACAAGCGAAGCGCTCGCCTGCGATCTGGCGCGCCCCGACTCGGTGCGCACCTTCGCGGCAGCGCTGGCCAATCGCACAGACCACGTCGATGTCCTGGTGAACAACGGCGCCGGCTACGTTCACGGTGTCGACCTCGGCGATGTCGAGGACGACGCCCTCATCGCCACTGTCGACGGTGCCGTGACCGGCACGATGCTGCTGACCAAGCACCTGCTGCCGCTGCTGCGGGCCTCGGTACGACCCGACATCGTCAACATGATCTCCGCCTGCGGCGAGTCCGGCCACCACCGCTCACACGCCCACCCGGCCTTCTACGCCGCCAAGCACGCCCAGGCCGGGTTCGCCGAGATCATCTCCCATCGGCTGCGAGTCGAGGGGATCCGGGTGATCTCTCTCTTCCCGCCGGACTTCGTGCAGGACGGTCCGCGCGAGGCGGACGGTGACCTCACCGCCCAATCCGTCGTGGACTGCGTGCTGTTCGCGGTCGGCCAGCCGCGGGACTGCTTCATCCGCGAGTTCCGCTTCGAGCAGGTCCGCGCCGCTCGTTCCTAAAACCGGGCGGGAGCAGCGGGACACTATGGTCAGCCACATGAAGGTGGAGATCATCGAACTGGACCCGGGCCGCCTGCCGGCGGTCGTCGACCTCTGCCGGCGGGCCCTCGACCTGCCGGAGGACGCGGCCGAGGCGTCGGCCATCGTGGACACCCTCGCCGTTCGCGCCGCGGCCGACCGGCCGGTGCTGCCGCTCGGCGCGGTACGCGACGGCGAGCTGATCGGAGTGCTGGTCGGCTCGGTGGCGCAGCGGGATCCCCGGCTCGGCCATGTCGACCTGCTGGCGGTGGCGCCGCAGGAGCGACGGCGGGGAGTCGGGCGGGCCCTGCTGGCCGAGGCGGAGCGGCGGCTGGCCGGGCTCGGCGCGGCCGAGCTGGTGCTCGCCGGGAATCCGCCGTACTACGCCTGGCCGGGCATCGACGTGCGCTACACCCCGGCGGTCTGCGCGGCGCTGCGGCTCGGCTACCGGCAGGACCGTACGGCGTGGAACATGACCGCGGACCTGGCGGACGGCTCCCCGGCGCTGCGGACGGCGGAGCCCGCCGAGCGCCGGCTGGCTGAGCGGGGCGTGACCGTACGCCGGGCTGAGCCGGCGGACCTGCCGGCGCTGGCCGCGTTCGCCCGCACCACCTTCGGCGGGACGTGGGACGGCGAACTGGCCGGCTCGCTGGGCCGGCCGGGCGCGGGCGCACACCTGGCCGAGCGGGACGGCGAGATCCTGGGCTTCGCCGCGTACGGCTCGTCCCGGCCGAGCTGGTTCGGGCCGATGGGAACGGCGCCGGCTGCCGAGGGCTCGGGCATCGGCGGTGTGCTGCTCCGGCGCTGCCTGCGCGACCAGGCGACGGCGGGCATCGGCGCGGCGCAGATCGGCTGGGTGGGTCCGGTGCCGTTCTACTCCGGCGCCGCGGGCGCGCGGATCGAGCGGGTGTTCTTCCTGTATCGCAAGACGTTGACCGGACAGGAATGATTAATAGGGCGAAAGGCAGATAGACGCCAATAACGCCATTCCGGCCCGTCGGTCATCGATCGCCGCCTACCGTCAGGTAATAGAGGAGGCAGCCATGACGACGGATGACGAACGGACCGGCGACCAGCCGGCGAGCTGGCGCCCGGTCGGCGAACTCCCCGGCCAACCGCCGTTCGACCGGCTCGACTATGGCGACGCCGAGCAACTGGCGGAGATGGCGGACGAGCCGTCCACCGAGGAACCGCTGCAACTGGTGGACGAACCGATCCGCATCGTGCCGCCGTACGACCGGACCCACAAGCGACGCAACCAGCGGCCGCTGCCGACCTGAGCACACGGAAAGGGGCGGACCGCTGACGCGGCCCGCCCCTTTCGATCGTGCTGGTGGAGCTGGACTCAGAAGTCCATCTCGCCGCCACCCGGGCCAGCCGGGGCGGCCGGGGTCTTCTCCGGCTTGTCCGCCACGACCGCCTCGGTGGTGAGGAACAGCGCGGCGATCGACGACGCGTTCTGCAGCGCGGAACGGGTCACCTTGGCCGGGTCGATGATGCCCGACGCGAGCAGGTCGACGTACTCGCCGGTCGCGGCGTTGAGGCCGTGACCCGGCTCGATGTTGCGGACGTGCTCGACGACGACGCCACCCTCAAGGCCGGCGTTGACGGCGATCTGCCGCAGCGGGGCGTCCAGCGCGATCTTGACGATCTGGGCACCGGTCGCCTCGTCGCCGGTCAGGTCCAGCTTGTCGAAGGCGGTCTTGCCGGCCTGCACCAGCGCGACGCCACCACCCGGGACGATGCCCTCCTCGACGGCCGCCTTCGCGTTGCGGACGGCGTCCTCGATACGGTGCTTGCGCTCCTTGAGCTCGACCTCGGTGGCCGCGCCGACCTTGATCACCGCAACACCGCCGGCCAGCTTGGCCAGGCGCTCCTGCAGCTTCTCCCGGTCGTAGTCGGAGTCGCTCTTCTCGATCTCGGCCCGGATCTGGTTGACCCGGCCCTGGATCTGCTCGGCGTCGCCGGCACCGTCGACGATGGTGGTCTCGTCCTTGGTCACCACGACCTTGCGGGCGCGGCCCAGCATGTCGAGGCCGACGGCGTCCAGCTTGAGGCCGACCTCCTCGCTGATGACCTGGCCACCGGTGAGGATGGCGATGTCGGCCAGCATGGCCTTGCGGCGGTCACCGAAGCCCGGCGCCTTGACGGCGACCGACTTGAAGGTGCCGCGGACCTTGTTGACCACGAGGGTGGCCAGGGCCTCGCCCTCGATGTCCTCGGCGATGATCAGCAGCGGCTTGCCGGACTGCATGACCTTCTCCAGGATCGGGAGCAGGTCCTTCACCGAAGAGATCTTGCTGTTGACGATCAGGAGGTACGGGTCGTCGAAGACGGCCTCCATACGCTCCGGGTCGGTCATGAAGTACGCGGAGATGTAGCCCTTGTCGAAGCGCATACCCTCGGTGAGCTCCAGCTCCAGACCGAAGGTGTTGCTCTCCTCGACGGTGATGACGCCTTCCTTGCCGACCTTGTCCATCGCCTCGGCGATGATCTCGCCGACGCTGGGGTCACCGGCCGAAATGGAGGCGGTGGAGGCGATCTGCTCCTTGGTCTCCACGTCCTTGGCGAGCTTGAGCAGCTCCTCCGAGACGCTGGCCACGGCGGCCTCGATGCCCCGCTTCAGGGCCATCGGGTTGGCGCCGGCGGCCACGTTGCGCAGGCCCTCGCGGACCAGGGCCTGGGCCAGAACGGTCGCCGTCGTCGTGCCGTCACCGGCCACGTCATCGGTCTTCTTCGCGACCTCCTTGACCAGCTCGGCGCCGATCTTCTCGTACGGGTCCTCGAGCTCGATCTCCTTGGCGATGCTCACACCATCGTTGGTGATGGTGGGGGCACCCCACTTCTTCTCGAGCACGACGTTGCGGCCCTTCGGGCCGAGCGTCACCTTCACGGCGTCGGCGAGCTGGTTCATGCCCCGCTCGAGGCCGCGGCGCGCCTCTTCGTCGAACGCGATCATCTTGGCCATACGGCGTTGTCCTCCTGGACACTCACGGGCCACCCGAGGGTGTGCCCCCGGATGGGCCGCCTGGTGTACGCACCTTGGGGACGTCGCCACCTGGCGACGACGACGTCTCCTCGGCCGGGCCGGATAGCCCGCGACGACCGGCCTCGTGCCCCACCGGCGCCATCGAGACGCCGATGCGGCCGTGGCCCCACCGCCCCGACCATTGGCACTCACAGTGTGCGAGTGCCAATGACCTGTTTAGCACTCTCCCTAGCCGAGTGCAAGCACGATGCCCACCCTCAGCCGAGTTCCGCGGCCAGTCGGGCGGTGTTCACCGGGCCTTCCTGGGCCCGCTGCTCGGCGTACGTGACCAGCAGTCCGACGAGCTGCGCCAGGTAGGCGGGAGTGACCAGCGCGGCGGAGAGCACGGCCACCGCGACGGCTCCCACCGCCGTACCCGCTGAGTCCATCGGCTGGGTGCCGAACGGCAACTGCCCGAGCAACTCCACCATGCCGCCGATCACGGAGCCGACGACCAGCGCGACGGCGACCAACGCGACCCGGCCCACCATCATCCCGAACCGCCGGTGGAGCATCTGGAACGAGCGGCCGATCGGGTTGTCCCGCTCGAAGAGGTAGACCGGGCCGGCCACGGCCAGCGCGAACATCGCGTAGATCCCGGGCACCACGCAGAAGAGCAGGCCGACCGTGATCAGCAGCGTGGCGACGATGTTCCAGCCCCAGAGGCCGAGGGCGCGCCGCAGGCCGTACCGGAAGGCGGCGCCGATCCCGACGGCCTCGCCGGCCGCCTGGCGGGTGACCACCCAGGAGCCCGCGGCCCACCCGGTGGCCTGCACCGGGCCGAGGAGCAGGCTCACCACGAACACCGCGCCGTAGAGGGTGAGGAGGTCCGGGAAGTACTGGTCCGGCAGGATCGGGGCACCGTCCGGCCCGGTGCCGAACTGGTCCGACGGGGCGAGGGTGAGCGAGAGGACCGAGATCACCGCCGCCGGGAGCGCCTGGGTGAGCAGCATGATCGGCAGCAGCTGCCGCCAGCCGCGGCGCACCGCGCCCGTGCAGCGGGAGAACCAGCCGGCGATCCCCGCGTACGGCGGCGTGACCAGCGGGTCGTTGGGGTCGACGCCCGGGTGCCAGCCGTACGGCTGGCCGGGCAACGGGTGGCCGGGGTACGTACCGACCGGCGCGGGGCCGCCGGCGGCCGGCCACACCCAGCCTTGCGGCTGCCCGGCCGGATCGGGCGGGTACGCCCCCCAGTGCTGCTGGCCATACGCGCCGTACCCCGGTTGCCCCGGCTGGCCGGGCGGCGCGGGCGCCGCGAACTGACCAGGCACGGGCGGCTCACCGGCCTGGCCTGCCGGCGGATACCAGGGCTGACCGGGCTGACCCGGTGCCACGGGATACCCGAACTGACCGGGCGCCGCCGGATACCCGAACTGGCCCGACACTGGCGGATACCCGGGCTGGCCCGGTGCCACCGGATATCCGGGCTGGCCGGGCGCTGGCGGATACCCGGGCTGACCGGGTTGCGGCGGTGCGGCCGGGGCGGCCTGGGTGGGCTCAGCGGGCCTGCCCGGATCCGTCGGGGTGGACTGCCCCGGCGCGGCCGAAGCCGGCCGATCCGCATGCTCCGGCGTCGAGGCCGGCCCAGCGACCGGCGGCGTGGACCGGGTCGGGTCTGCCGGGGCACCCGACGACGCCGGGGGCACCGGCTCGGTAGGACCCGACGGGGGCTGCTCGGACATGAACCCTCCTCAGCGGCGTTGGCTGGAACGGCTCATGATCTTCCTCGGTGCGCGCCCGCACCGCAGCCCCTGGTCGGGTGGAAAAACCGCCGGACGGGCGGCGGCGGGTCAGGCGATGACCCGGACGCCCTCGGCCTGCGGACCCTTCTGCCCCTGGGCGATCTCGAACTCGACCCGCTGGCCGTCGTCCAGCGCCTTGTAGCCGTCCATCTCGATCGCGGAGAAGTGGACGAAGACGTCCTGCCCGCCGTCGACGGCGATGAAGCCGTAGCCCTTTTCGGAGTTGAACCACTTGACGGTGCCCTGTGCCACGGTGCACTTCCTCACTCTGCGCGGCGTTCCACGATCCGGAGACCGGCGGACCGGCACCGGCGGAGCACCGTTCAGCGATCGGCGACGACCACTGAATCGGTGACCGAAATCGCACGGTACACCAGGCGTGACAAGCGCGCACGACCACAAATCGGGCATATTCGGGCCGACCATGGACCCGGAAGGGCGAGAGGCATCCGCTCTCCGGTATGCATGCGATATGGCCAGCGCGACCACCATCACCCGGGCGAGCACCGCGACGACGGTTCACCGGGTTCGCCCGGCAGATGCGGGCCGGATGCGGGCGCTTCGGCTGGAGATGCTCGCCGACTCGCCGCTGGCGTTCCTGGAGACCGTCGCCGAGGCCGCCGCCCGGCCGCACGCCGACTACGCGGCCCGGATAGCCGCGGTCTCCCACGGCGCCGAGACGGCCCAGTTCGTCGCCGACCCCGGTGGTCGCCTGGTCGGGCACGCCGGTGGCACGGTCGCCCCGGGCGAACCGGGGCTGACCGTGATCTACGCCGTCTACGTGACACCGGCCCGGCGCGGCACCGGACTGCTCGGCGCGCTGGTGGACGAGGTGGCCGCCTGGTCCCGCGCCTGTGGCCGGCCGGAACTGATGCTGGAGGTGGTGGTCGGCAACGAGCGCGCCTACCGGGCGTACCAGAGGTTGGGCTTCGTGGACACCGGCGTGCGGGTCCCCCACCCCAAGATCCCCGCCCTCCGCGAACTCCAGATGCGGAGGGCGGCCTGACGCCACGGGCCACCTGAGGTGCGGAGAAGGGGCCCCTCCTCCAGCGGAGGCGTTGAGAAGGGCCCCTCCTCGCAGGCTCAGGCGTGCCGGCGGCTCTGGACGATGCGGAACCGGTTCGCCACGTACGCGCCGTCGGTGAGCGCCGCGTTGGCGGCCGGGTTGGCGCCGCTGCCGTGGAAGTCGGAGAACGCCGCCGACTGGTTGACGAAGACCCCGCCGGTCAGGTTGCAGGACAGGTGCACGCCGGCGTCGATCGCCGCCGCCTCGGCCGCGTCCAGCACCGCCTCGTCGGTGGCGTAGACGCCGGCGGTCAGCGCGCCCTTCTCCCCCACCGTGGTTCGCAGGATCTCCAGGCTGTGCGCGGTCGAGTCGGTCGCGATGGCGAACGAGATCGGCCCGAACCACTCCTGCGAGTATGTCGCGGTGTCGGCCGCGTCCAGCTTCACGATCGTCGGCGTTCGCACCACCGCGTCGGGGAAGGACGGGTGCTCGACGGTCCGCGACTCCAGCACCGGCTCGCCGACCTTGGTGACCTCCTCGAGCCGCTCCAGCACGCCGTCGTTGACGATCGCGCCGGTCAGCTCGACGCCCCGGGCCGGGTCGGCGGTGAGCTTGCCGACCGTCTGGGCGAGCCCGGCGGCCACCTCGTCGAAGCTCTTGTGGCCCTGGTCGGTCTCGATGCCGTCCCGGGGGATCAGCAGGTTCTGCGAGGTGGTGCACATCTGGCCGCTGTACAGCGTGAGCGTGAAGCCCAGGTTGCGGCACATCCCGACGAAGTCGTCGGTGGAGTCGATGACGACCGTGTTCAGGCCGGCCTTCTCCGTGTAGACGGCCGCCTGCCGGGCGTTGGCCTCCAGCCAGTCGCCGTACTCGGTGGAACCGGTGAAGTCGACGATCTTCACGGCCGGGTGCAGCGCCAGGGTGGAGGCGAGCTTCTCGCCCGGCGCCTCTGGCGCGAGCTGCACCAGGTTCGGGTCGAAGCCGGCCTCGGCGAGCACCTGGCGGGCGTACTTCACGGTGATCGCGAGCGGCAGCACCGCCCGCGGGTGCGGCTTGATGATTACCGGGTTGCCGGTGGCCAGCGAGGCGAAGAGCCCCGGGTACGAGTTCCAGGTCGGGAAGGTGTTGCAGCCGATCACCAACGCCACGCCGCGCGGCACCACGTGGAAGGTCTTGTTCATCCGCAGCGGCTCACCCTTGCCGGCGGCCTTCTCCCAGCCGGCCGCGCCCGGGTGGCGGGTCATCTCGGCGTACGCGTAGGCGATCGCCTCCAGCGCCCGGTCCAGCGCGTGCGTGCCGCCGGCCTGGAAGGCCATCACGAACGCCTGGCCGCTGGTGAACTGCACCGCGTTGGCCAACTCGAAGACGTTGCGGTGCAGCCGGTCGAGGATCTCGAGGCAGACACCCACCCGGGCCTGCGGGCCGGCGTCCCGCCAGGCCGGCAGGGCGGCGGAGGCGGCGGCCACGAGCTGGTCGGGGGTGGCGTGCGGGTAGCGCACGTCCAGCGCCACTCCGAACGGGCTGACCTCCGTGGCGACGGTCGTGCCGTCAGCCGGCTGGTCGAGAGGGAAGTCACCGTTCAGGTACGCCTCGAAGGCCGCCTTGCCGTCGGCGGCGGCGGTCTCGCCGTACACCCGCGGGCTGGGCGACTCGGGATAGGCGGACCAGTACCCGCGCTCCGTGATGGCGGTCAGCGCTCGGCTGAGGGTGTCGGCGTGCCTGTCGTACAGGGGGTGCGGGGTCTCCGTCATGCCCGCCATCATGCAACAGCAAGCCACCAGATCAGTAGTGGCGTGTCACAACTCAGATCGTCAGCTGCCAGTCCGTCCACGCGTCCACCGGCCGGAAGCCGAGCTGCTCGTTGATCCCGACCATGTGCCCGTTCTCGGCGGCGTTCCAGGTGTCGATCGACCGCAGGGCCGGCTCGTGGTCGAGCACGTACCGCAGATTCTCGATCTTGACGAGCAGGCCGAGCCGGTGGCCGCGGTGCGCCGGGTCGACGATGGTGATCTGCTGATAGGCGTGCCAGTCCGCGTTCGGGCCCAGGTCGACCAGGGTCCAGGCGACCACCCGGCCGGACGCCTCGTGCACCGCCGCGTGGTGGTACCGGCGGCGGCCCCGGGCGTCCAACGCCCGTTCCGTGCCCCGCAGCCGCTCGACGTCGACCTGCTCGGGCTCCCACTCCAGATCCCCGAGAGGCGCGTCGGCCATCAACCGGCCGTCGAGGTAGGCCACGTCGGCGGCATACTCCTCGGGCGTGTCACCGCGCCAGCGGACGATGCGGTAGCCGGTCGCGTGGGCCCGCGCCTCGGCGGCCAGGCCGTCCAGCGCCGCCAGGTCGAGCCGGTCGGCGTCCAGCCGGCGGCGCACCTCGGCGAGCGCCGGCCGGGCCCCCATGGCGGCGGCGAAGGCGTCACCCGCCTTCGGCCGGGCAACTCCGCCGGGCAGTGCCGAGACCGTCACCGCGATGACCCGCTTGCGGCCGCGCTCGCGCAGCAGGCGCAGGCCGTGCTCGTGCAGCGCCCGCCCGACGCCCCGGCGCCGGTACGCCGGGTGCACCACCAGCTCGACGTCGGAGTTGTCGGTGTTGTCGAGCTGCGGCAGGTCGAGCGCGAGGTAGCCGGCCGGCACCCCGTCGAGCCGGGCCAGCGCCCAGAGCCGCACGGTGCCCGGCATCGGATGCCGGACGGCGCCGGTGAAGCGCTGCCGGCAGAACGGCGGCAGGTCCGGCACGTCGGCCTTCCCGACCGCCACGCCGATCCGGTACGCCTCGTCGATCGCGGACGGGTTGGCGGCGT
This sequence comes from Micromonospora sp. SL4-19, assembly GCF_047921475.1. Lineage (NCBI taxonomy): Bacteria > Bacillati > Actinomycetota > Actinomycetes > Micromonosporales > Micromonosporaceae > Micromonospora > Micromonospora sp. SL4-19. The sequence continues at coordinate 6,278 of NZ_JBLROB010000028.1, read as the reverse complement.
CGAACGGTGCGATCGTGATGCCCATGGGCTGAGCCTGCGTCACGCACAGCGAAGGGGCCAGCGGTTTTCCGCTGGCCCCTTCGGAGGTTGGTCGGGAGGGTCGTCCGCACAACGCCTCCGGCGTTGGGTCGCAAGAACTTAAAAAGTCTTCGGCGGATGCCCTCCCGCACCGAGCATCTTGCGCCGTCCGGTTCCTGCCGTCAAGTCCTTGTCGGTGGGTTTCTCACACTCACAGCGAATATCCAGTTACCCGGCGGATCGGCCCGATCCCCCGTCCGGGCGATCCACCCTCCCCCGCACCGCCGGGTCAGCCGAGCAGGCCGGCGTCGCGGGCGGCACGGAGGGAGGGCTTGATCCGGTGGGTGGGACCGACCAGGGGAGCCACCGCATCGAGGGTCTTGAGACCCTCGCCGGTGTTGTAGACGACGGTCTCGGCGGCCGGGTCGAGTCGCCCGGACTCGACCAGCTTGCGGAGCACGGCCACGGTGACGCCGCCGGCGGTCTCGGCGAAGACCCCGGTGGTCCGGGCAAGCAGCCGGATGCCGGCGCGGATCTCCTCGTCGTCGACGTACTCCATCCAGCCACCGGTGCGGCGGACCGCCTCCAGCGCGTACAGGCCGGCGGCGGGGTCGCCGATGTTCAACGACTTGGCGATGCCGGTCGGCTTGACCGGGACGATGGTGTCGCTGCCGTTGTGCAGCGCGGTGGCGATCGGGTTGCAGCCGGCGGACTGGGCGCCGAACACCTTCCAGCCCCCGGCCGGCGCCTCGACCAGCCCGATCTCGACCAGCTCGGAGAACGCCTTGTCGATCTTCGTGAGCAGCTCGCCGCTGGCCATCGGGATCACCACCTGGGCGGGGATGCGCCAGCCGAGCTGCTCGGCCACCTCGTATCCGAGGGTCTTGGAGCCCTCGGCGTAGTACGGCCGGACGTTGACGTTGACGAAGGCGGTGTCCTCGAACTCGTCGGTCTCCACCAGCTCGCCGCAGAGCCGGTTCACGTCGTCGTACGAGCCGTCGACGGCGACCAGGTCGCCGGCGTAGACGGCGGTGGTCACCACCTTGCCCTGCTCCAGGTCGCTGGGGATGAAGACCACCGAGGGCGCCCCGGACCGGGCCGCGTGGGCGGCCACCGAGTTGGCCAGGTTGCCGGTGGAGGCGCAGGCGTACCGGCTGAAGCCGAGCGCCCGGGCGGCGGTCAGCGCCACCGAGACCACCCGGTCCTTGAACGAGTGGGTGGGGTTGCCGCTGTCGTCCTTGACCCAGAGCGGGGCGGTGATGCCCAGCTCGGCGGCCAGGTGCGGGGCGGCGACCAGCGGGGTGAACCCCGGGTCGAGGGTCACCCGGGTGGCCGGGGCCTGACCGGCGGGGAGCAGGCCGGCGTACCGCCAGAGGTTCTTCGGGCCTGCCTCGATCTGCTCGCGGGTGACCGTGGCCAGGGCGGCGATGTCGTAGTCGACCTCCAACGGGCCGAAGCACTCGTAGCAGGCGTGCTGGGCGGCGAGCGGGTAGCGCGCGGAACAGGCGCGACAGACCAGGGCGCGGGCCGGGCTGAGCGTGGTGTCGATGCCGGAGCTGGCGGGAAGCGTCGACGTCATGTCGAGGATGTCCTCTCATCTTTCCCCGCATCGCCTCGTGCGGCGGGGACGGAATTGGCACCTGCCGGCGTCGCTCGTCGTCGAGCACGCGGGTGGTTGCCGGGGCGTCGTCGGGCCGTATCCCTCAGCCCCTCTGGATGAGGTATGCAGTTGTACCGCCGAGTCTATGCAGGTCCACCGCCCGCATCACCGGCGGTTCCCACCTTGTGAGCTGCCGACGCCCTTCTGGGTGGCGCGGGAGGGCCTGGGGTCAGCGGGCGAGGGCGGCGACAGAGTCGACGACGGCCGGGCGGTCGGTCACGGCGGCGGCGCTTGGTAGAGATCAGCTCGTCACGTCCTTGCGGGTGAAGCGCCAGAAGGCCAACCCCCAGAATCCGGTGGCGTAGGCGATCGCCGAGATGGCGCCGCGTACCACGTCGTCGGTCTGCACCGGTGTGGAGAGCAGGCCCAGCCAGGCGCTGCTGTAGTGCGTCGGCAGGAAGGCGCGCAGCCCGCCCAGCGCGGTGATCTGGTCCAGGATGCTGGAGAGGATCCAGAGCAGCACCGCCCCGCCGACCGCGCCGAGCGCGGCGTCCGTGGTCACCGAGAGCAGGAACGCCAGGCCGGCCACCACCAGCAGGACGACCGCCAGGTAGCCGAGCACCGCGAGGATGCGGAGCAGCCCCTCCGCCGGGGCCAGCTCGGCGGAGACCTGGCTGCGCAGCGGGGACCAGCCGTACCGGAGGGTGCCGGCGAGCAGCGCGGTGCCGGCGAGCAGCAGCAGGGCCAGCGCCGAGTACGCGAGCGCGACCAGCAGCTTCACCGTGAGCAGCCGGGCCCGGGGCACCGGCACGGCCAGCAGGTAGCGCAGGCTGCCCCAGCTCGCCTCGCTGGCCACCGTGTCCCCGCAGAACAGCGCCACCACCACGACCAGCAGGAAGGATGACGACACGAAGATCGAGAACAGGGTGAAGTTCAACCCGCCCGAGACGGCCAGGTCGACCAGACTGCCGAACTGGTTGTTCCGGTTCCGGTCCTCGTTGCCGGAGTTGAACTGGAACGCGACCAGGATGATCAGCGGCAGCAGCACCATGAACCCGAGCGCGAGCTGGGTACGCCGCCGGGACGCCTGTCGGCGGAACTCGGCCCCGAACGACAGGGTCGCCGCCGGCCGGTAGCCCGCCGCCGCCCCGCCGCGGCCCACCGTGCCCACGGATGACGACTGTCCCATCACCGGTCCCCGCTTCCCCGAGAGTTCTCGCCGACCAGGGCGAGGAACGCGTCCTCCAGGCGGCGCCGGGGCACCACCCGGTCCACCCCGATGCCGGCCCGGACCAGCTCGGCCACCACCTCGCTGCGGGCCGTCCCGTTGGTGTCCACCACCAGCCCGCCGTCGCCGTCCGGCAGCACCCGTACGCCGGTCAGCCGGTCGAGCACGCTGCGCGCCGCGTCCGGGTCGCTCACCTCGAACAACACGCTCGGCGACTCGCCGACGATCTCCTCGACCGGGCCGGAGGCCACGATCCGGCCCTTGTTCACCACCACCGCGTGGGTGCAGGTCTGCTCCACCTCCGCCAGCAGGTGGCTGGAGACCAGCACCGCCCGGCCGTCGGTGGCGTACCGCTGGAGCACCCGGCGCATCTCGGCGATCTGCGGCGGGTCCAGTCCGTCCGTCGGCTCGTCGAGCACCAGCAGCTCGGGCAGGCCCAGCATGGCCTGCGCGATGGCGAGCCGCTGCCGCATGCCGTGGCTGTACTTGCGGGTCTTGCGGTGCACCGAGTCGCCCAGCCCGGCGATCGCCAACGCCTCGTCGAAGTGCGCGTCCGCCCAGGGCCGCCCGGTCGCCCGCCAGTACGCCTTGAGGTTCTCCAGGCCGGACAGGTGCGGCAGGAAACCCGGCCCCTCCACCAGCGCGCCGATCCGGGAGAGCACCGGCGAGCCGGGCACCAGCCGGTGACCGAAGACGTAGATCTCGCCGGCGGTGGGCTGGGTCAGCCCCATCAGCACCCGCAGGGTCGTGGTCTTGCCGGCGCCGTTCGGCCCGAGCAGGCCGACCACCTGACCGGGGTGCACCTCGAAGTCCACGTTGGAGACGGCGACGAAGCCGTCCGCGTACTCCTTGCGGAGCTGGCGGACCGCCAGCGGGACGCCCGCGTACCGGGGGTGGACCGAGCTGTCCTGGCGGCGGTGCCGGCGGCGGACGACCAGGATGACCACGACGAGCCCGACCGCGATCGCGGCGAGCAGGCCGACCAGCGCCCAGCGCCACACCGTTTCCGCGGTGGGGATCGGCTGGGCGTCGACCGTGGGCAGGGCCAGCGGGCCGCCGCCGAGGGCGACGGTGTGCACGGCCGGCGCGGCCGGGGTGGCGTACGCCTGGTCGGAGGTGGCCACCACGACCCGCAGCCGGTGCCCGGCCTCGATCCGGCGCACGATCGCCGGCAGCGCGACCGTGACCGGCTGGGCGGCGTCGATCGCCGCCGGCAGGCCGGTGAGCCGGATCGGGGCGACCAGGCCGTCGGGGAGAGTGGCCGCGCCGTTCGGGTCGACGTCGTAGAGCTTGACGAAGAGCACCGCCTCGCCGGTGGGCGAGGCCGCCCTGATCAGCACGGTCGGCGCGCCGACCACGTCGACCGGTTCGGCCAGCGGCGCGGACTCGAACCGGGCGTGCTGGCCGGGGATGTCTCCGGCCACCCCGTCGAGCAGCGAGCCGATCGCCCCGGCGAACGGCACCGACGAGATCGCCGCCGGGTTGCCGTTGGGCGGGTTGGCGATCGGCTGGGCCGGCCCGTTGAGTGTGACCTCGCGACGGCCCTGCCCGGCCACGCCGGGGTAGTCGGCGGTGCGGTAGCCGGTGGCCACCAGACCCCGGTCGAGCGCGTCGAAGCCGGCGATCCGGGAGAACGTGAAGACCGTCCCCGGTGCCGGGCCCTCGCCCTTGACGTAGTGGTCGAGCCACTGCGCGGTCAGGAACTTCACCCGGTCCGAGTCGGAGGTGGGCCCGCTGCCACCGTCGTGGCCGCCGGTGAACCAGGCCACCCGCACGGGGGTGCCGGCGGCGGCGATGCCGCGCGCGTTGGCGTCCGCCTCGGTGAGCGGGAAGAGGGTGTCCGCCTCGCCCTGCACCAGCAGGGTCGGCGCCTTGATCCGGTCGAGCACCCCGGCCGGGGAGGAGCGGCGCAGCAGGTCGACCGCCTGGGCGTCGGCCCGCCCGGTGGTGGCGATCCGCAGGTACGCGGCACAGACGTCGGCGGCGAACCGGCCGCAGGACGGGTCGGCGGCGCGGCCGGGGGCACGCCCGGAGCTGGTGCCGGGACCGGCGCCGGGCTGTGGACTGGGTGCGCCGGCCGACGCGGGGTCGCCCTCGGGTTGTCCCGCGGTGCTGCCGGAGATGCCGGCCGGGCCGGAGCCGGCGTTCCCGCCGCCGCCGAAGAAGATGCCGGCCCAGCCCTTCTTGAACACACCCTCGGTGGGCGCCTTGCCGGTGCTCTCCGGCAGGAACGCCCGAGACATGTCGTTCCAGGTGACCATCGGGACGATCGCGTCGACCCGGCGGTCCTGCGCGGCCAGCAGCAGGGCCAGGCCGCCGCCGTACGAGCCCCCGACCACGCCGACCCGGGGGTCACCGGCGGCGTCCAGGCGGATGTCCGGGCGGGCGGCGAGCCGGTCGAGGAGGCGGGAGGCGTCCCGCACCTCGTAGTCCGGGCTGTCCAGGTGGATCTCACCGCCGCTGCGACCAAAGCCCCGGGCGGTCCAGGTGAGCACGGCGTACCCCCGGGCCGCCAGGTCCTCCGCGTCGGAGCGGACCGACTCCTTGGTGCCGCCGAATCCGTGCGCCAGCAGCACGGCCGGCACCCGGTGCCGGGCCGACGCGTCCCGGGGCAGGTAGAGCGTCGTGTCCAGGTCGACCGGCTGGTCGCCGGCCGGTCCGGAGCGGACGGTCACCAGCGCCGACTCCGTCCGGAAGTCGGGCCGCTGCGGGCGGGCCGCCCAGACCGCGGCGGCGGCCACCAGGACGACCACCACCACCGCGGCGACGACCCGCCGACGGCGGGTGGCCAGGGCACGCCGGATCCGCGCGGCGGAGAGCGGTGATCTCATGCGGCACACGGTACGTCCCGGACGCTGAGTGATACCTGAGATCCGCCGTACGACGAAACGTGACCCGACCGGAAGTGACGCCAAGCTGACTCGGCGACGGCCGACGCACCCCCACGTGGTCGACTAGTTCCGCCCCGGGTGCACCAGACCGTCGTCACGAAGAGGATCCAGCAGGGTGACCAGTTCCTTCCCGCCCAACGTCGACAAGCACAAACCCGTCGCGAGGCCCAGTCCCGAGGCCCGCACCTTCCACTGGCTTCTCGACTCGTTCACGTCCAGCACCGCGGGGGTGCTGGAGGCGATCGCGGTCTCCTCCGACGGGCTGCTCATGGCCATGTCCCCGATCCGCGACCGGTCCAACGCGGAGCGGCTCGCCGCCGTCGTCTCCAGCATGGCCAGCCTGGCCGGAGGCGCCGCCAACTGGTACGCGCTGGGCGGCCTCAACCGGGTGATCGTGGACCTGGCCGAGGGCTATCTGCTGATCAGCGCGATCAGCAGCGGCTCGTTGCTCGGCGTGGTCGCCGACCGCTCGGCCAACCTCGGCACCGTGGCGTACGAGATGACGCTCTTCGCCGGCCGGGCCGGCGGGGCGTTGAGCCCG
>NZ_JBLROB010000027.1:0-85632 GCF_047921475.1 Micromonospora sp. SL4-19 | reverse complement strand
AACACAGGTGAACAACACGCCGCTGGCCGGCACCCGAAAAGGGTGCCGGCCAGCGGTGTCTTCACGCCGAGCTCACCGACGACGGAAACGCAGCGCCAGTGCCGCGACACTCCCCCAGATCCCCCGCCGGAACAGCAGCACGACCAGGACGAAGATGCCGCCGGTGACCAGGCCGATCGCCTCGAACCCGGAGAACGACAGCCAGTCCTCCAGGCGGACCACCAGCGCCGCCCCGAGCACGCCGCCCCAGAGGGTGCCGATACCGCCGAGCACGACCACGATGACCGCCTTGCCGGAGGTGGTCCAGTGCAGCACGTCGAGGGAGACGAACCGGTGACCGACGGCGAAGAGCCCGCCGCCCAGCCCGGCGAGGAAACCGGAGAGGACGAACGCGGTCAGCTTGTACCGGTGCACCGGGTAGCCGAGCGCCCGGGCCCGGGCCGGATTGTCCCGGATGCCGACCAGCACCCGACCGAACGGCGAGTGGACGATCCGCCAGGCGGCGACGAGCCCGAGCAGCACGATCGGCAGGATCGCGTAGTAGAAGTAGTAGTCGTCGGTGAGGTCCACCCCGAAGAAGGAGCGCGGCACCCCCTGGAGGCCGTTCTCGCCCCGGGTGACCGAGCGCCACTCGTTGGCCACGTAGTAGACCAGCTGCGCGAAGGCCAGGGTGACCATCGCGAAGTAGATCCCGGTGCGCTTGACGGCGAGATGGCCGATCGGCAGTGCGAGCAGCGCCGCGGCCAGGGCCCCGGCCAGCACGGCCGCCGGGAACGGCAGGCCGGCGTGGATCGCCACCAGGCCGGTGACGTACGCCGAGGTGCCCCAGAAGGCGGCGTGCCCGAAGGACATCAGCCCGGTGAAGCCGAGCAGCAGGTCCACCGACACGGCGAAGAGCGCCCAGCACAGGATGTCCACCGCCACCGCCGGGTAGAGCCCGTTGGGCAGCCAGAGCGCCACCACCAGGCCGACCGCGAGCAACGCGTACCGGACCCAGCGGGGCGCCCGGGCGACGGCGACCAGCCCGGACGGGGGCGCCGGACGGGCCGCGTCGGCGGGGGTGTCGACGGCGCTGGTCATGCCGTCACCTCGCTGCGCTCGGCGCCGTCATGACCTGTGGCACTGAGCTGGCTGATTCGCTCGCTGCGCTCGCTCATGCCGGTGCCTCCTCACGGCCGAACAGGCCGGCCGGGCGCCAGAGCAGCACCACGGCCATCACCACGAAGACGATCGTCTGCGACACGATCGGGAAGTCCGACAGGTACGCCTCGCCCCAGGCCTGGATCAGGCCGATGCCGAAACCGGCGGCGACCGAGCCGAAGATCGAGCCGAGGCCGCCGATCACCACCACCGCGAAGACCACGATGATCAGGTCGGCGCCCATCAGCGGGTTCACCGCGCGCATCGGGGCAGCGAGGACCCCGGCCAGCCCGGCCAGGGCGATCCCGAAGCCGAAGACCGGGGTGACCCACCTGCCCACGTCGATGCCGAAGGCCCGGGTCAGCTCGGGCCGCTCGGTGGCCGCCCGGACCACCATGCCGACCCGGGTACGCCCCAGCACCCACCACACCGCGACGCAGAGCAGCACGGTGAAGCCGAGGATGAAGACCCGGTACGTGGGGAAGTCGAAGAGCCCGAAGTCGACCGACCCGCTCAGCTCGGCCGGGGTGGCGTACGGGCTGGACTGCACTCCGTACCGGGACTTGACCAGGTCCTGGAGGATCAGCGTCAGGCCGAAGGTGAGCAGGAAGTTGTAGAGCGGGTCGAGCCGGGTCAGCCGGTGGATCACCGCCCGCTCCAGGAGCATGCCGAGCAGCCCCAGCGCGAGCGGCATGATCACCAACGCCGCCCAGAACGGCACACCCGCCTCGCTGAGCAGCACGTACGCCCCGAACGCGCCGAGCATGTAGAAGGCGCCGTGGGCGAAGTTCACCACCCGGAGCATGCCGAAGATGACGGCCAGCCCGAGGGCGAGCAGGGCGTAGAACGCCCCGCCCACCAACCCGTTGAACGTGTTCTGCAGGAATCCGGTCACAGCTTGCAGTCCGGCGACGGGGCGCGGAACGCCTCCGCGGCCGGAATGGTCTTGAGGACCTTGACGTAGTCCCACGGCTCGGTCACCTCGGCCTGCGGCTTCACCTGGGCCAGGTACGCGTCGTGGATGACCCGGTGGTCCTCGGCGCGGATCTTGCCGTTGCGCAGGAAGAGGTCGTTGACCTCCTTGCCTTCGAGGCCCTTGACCACGGCGTCCGCGTCGTCGGTGCCGGCGGCCTGCACCGCCTCCAGGTACTGCATGGCGGCGGAGTAGTTGGCCGCGTGCGCGAAGGACGGCCGGGTGCCGGTCGCGGACTGGAACTTGTCGGCCCACTCCCGGTTCTGCTGGTCGAAGTTCCAGTACCAGGCGTCGGTGTAGGTGGTGCCGGCGAGCGCGTCCGGGGTGAGCGAGTGGATGTCGGTGATGAACATCAGCCCCACGGCCAGCCCGACGCCCTTGTCCCGCAGCTTGAACTCGTTGTACTGCTTGACCACGTTGACGAGCTCGGCGCCGGCCTGCATGGTGCCGAGCACCTGCGGCTTCGGGTTCAGCGTCGGTGCCTTGAGCAGGAAGGACGAGTAGTCGCCGCTGGTGTTCGGGAACGGCGCGCCGTCCTTGCCGATGACCGTGCCGCCGGCGGCGGTGATGGCAGCGGTGAAGCTCTTCTCCATGTCCTGGCCGAAGGCGTAGTTCGGGTAGAGGATGTACCAGTTCTTGCCGACCTGCTCGGTGGTCACCGTGCCCGTGCCGTGAGCCAGCATGTAGGTGTCGTACGCGTAGTGGAACGTGTACTTGTTGCAGCTCTTGCCGGTCAGGTCGGTGGTGGCCGCGCCGATGTTGAAGTAGAGCTTCTTCTTCTCCTTGGCCACGTCGGCGACCTTCAGCGCGGCCGAGGAGGTCGGCACGTCGAGGATGGCGTCGACGCCCTTGCGGTCGTACATCTCCTGGGCCTTGCTGTTGGCCACGTCGGGCTTGTTCTGGTGGTCGGCGGTCTCCACCGAGATGTTCTTGGTGATCGCCTTGTCGCCGTACTTGGCCTTGAAGTCGGCAATGGCCATCTCCACGGCCTTGACCGAGTTCTTCCCGGACAGCTCGGAGTAGGCGCCGGACTGGTCGTTGAGGACGCCCAGCACGATCTTGCCGTCGGTCAGCTTCTGGTCGCCGCCGGACTGCGGACCACCGCCGCCGCAGCCGGTGACCAGCGCCGCCACCGCCGCCGAGGCGGCGGCCACACCCACGCTCCTGCGCATGTCGATCCCTTCCGTACCGCGCGGTCCGCGCGGGTCAGCCGTCGGTTCAGATCCCGAGGTACGCCAGCAGCTCGCGCTCCCGCGAGCGCACCTCGGAGTTGTCCATCGCCTCCGCGATGCGTCCCTCGGCCAGCAGGTAGTGCCGGTCGGCGACGCCGGTGGCGAAGTGCAGGTTCTGCTCGACCAGCAACACGGTCACGCCGTGCTTCTTGGCCTCCCGCAGCAGGTCGCCGACCTGCTGCACGAGCAACGGCGACAGCCCCTCGGTGGGCTCGTCGCAGAGCAGCAGCCGGGCGCCCATCCGCAGCACCCGGGCCAGCGCGAGCATCTGCTGCTCGCCGCCGGAGAGCATGGTGGCCGCCGAGTCCCGCCGGCTGTGGAGGGCGGGAAACGCCTCGTAGACCCGCTCCAGCGGCCACGGGTCGGGGCCGACCCGGGGCGGCAGGGTGAGGTTCTCGGTGACGCTGAGGGTGGCGTACGCGCCGCGGTCGTCGGGGACCCAGCCGAGCCCGAGCCGCGCCCGCTTGTCCGCCGGCAGCCGGGTGAGGTCGGTGCCGTCCAGAGTGACCGTGCCGCGCTGGCCGGCGTGCAGCCCCATCACGCAGCGCAGCAGGGTGGACTTGCCGGCGCCGTTGCGGCCGACCAGGGTGACCACCTCGCCGGCGGCCACGTCGAGGCTCACCTCCCGCAGCACCTGCGCCTCGCCGTACCAGGCGGAGAGGTTCTCAATGCGCAGCATCGGCGGCTCCCAGGTAGGCGGTGATGACCCGCTCGTCGGCGCGGACCTGCTCGTACGGCCCCTCGACCAGGACCTTGCCGGCCTGCAGGACGGTGACGGTGTCGGCGAGCCGGCCGACGACGCTCATGTTGTGCTCGACCATCACGATGGTGCGACCGGCCCGCACCCGCCCGATCAGGTCGACGGTGCGGTCGACGTCCTCCAGCCCCATGCCGGCGGTCGGCTCGTCGAGCAGCAGCACCTTCGGGTCGAGGGCGAGGGCGACGGCCAGCTCCAGGGCCCGCTTGCGCCCGTACGCGAGGGCTTCGGCCGGGGCCTCGGCCAGCTCGGCGAGGCCGACCATGGCCAGCAGCTCGTCGGCCCTGTCCCGGTAGCGGTTCATCAGCTTCGCGGAGCGCCAGAACCGCCAGCCCAGCCCGCTGGGCGACTGGAGGGCCAACGCCACGTGCTCCCGGGCGGAGAGCTGCGGGAAGAGGCTGGTGATCTGGAAGGAGCGCGCCACGCCGAGCCGGGCGACCCGCTCCGGGGGCAGCCCGGTGACGTCCCGGCCGGCCAGCTCGATGCGCCCGGCGGTGGGCGGCAGGAAGCCGGTGAGCAGGTTGAACAGCGTGGTCTTGCCGGCGCCGTTCGGCCCGACGAGGGCGTGCACGGTCTCCGGCGCCACGTCGAGGTCGACCCCGTCGACCGCCCGGAAGCCCCGGAAGTCCCGGGTCAGCCCGCGGGCCGACAGGAGCGCTTGCCCGGCCATCGTCACACCCTCCGCAGGTTGCGAGGCGACGACCAGGTCGGTGACGGGGATCACAGGGCCGCCGCGTGCAGGAAACCTACGGCGCTCGGCAGGAGTCGAGCTATGTCGATTCCCCACACATTCGGCCCGGGCCGGACGGCTTCGCTCCCCATAGGAATGGGCCCGTCCAGCCCGGTTCGCCGATCACCACGGGGATCGGCAGGCATCGACATGTGGGGTGCCGCCGTCACCGGCTGACGGCGTACTCGGCAGGGTCAGCCCGTCACTGCGGGAAGGTGACCACCCAACGGGCACCCTCGCCCCGGGCCAGCCGGCCGAACGCCGCCGGCGCCTCGTCGAGCGGGACGGTGCCGCTGACCAACGGACGCAGGTCCAGGGTGCCGTCGGTGAGCGCGGCCGCCAGCTCCGGCACCTCCCGGTCCGGGTCGGACGATCCGTACACCGAGGAGCGCAAGGTCCGGGCGGAGTGGAAGATGTCCAGCGCGGCGAGGCTGACCATGTCGTCCTTGCCGCCCATGCCGACCACGGTCACCGCGCCCCCACGGCGGGTCAGCCGCCAGGCGGCCCGGATGGTGGCGGCGCGGCCGACGCACTCGAAGGCGTGGTCGACGCCCCGCCCCGCGGTATGCGCCCGTACCTGCCTGGACAGCGTGTCGTCGGAGCGCAGGAAGTCGGTGGCCCCGGCGGCGAGCGCGAGGTCCCGCTTGGCCTCGGCCACGTCGACGGCGAGGATCGGCGCGGCGCCGGCCCGGCGGGCGGCGGTGAGCACGGCCAGCCCGACCCCGCCGAGGCCGATCACCGCGACCGACTCGCCGGCGGCCACCCGGGCGGTGCTGCGGACCGCGCCGGTGCCGGTGAGCACCGCGCAGCCGAGCAGCGCGGCCTGTTCCGGCGGCAGGCCGGCGGGCACCGGCACCGCGGCGTGCTCGGGCACCACCACCTCCTCGGCGAGCGCGCCGAGGCCGAGGGTGACGTGCAGCGGCATGCCGTCGGCGGTCGCGCCCCGGGCCACCGCCGGGGCGGTGTTGGCGACGCAGAGCCAGGGTTCGCCGTGCCGGCAGTGCCAGCAGGAGCGGCAGGCCGGCGCCCAGTTGAGCACCACCGACGTGCCGACGGCGAGCCGGGCGCCGGGGCCGGCCTCGGCGACCACGCCGGTCGCCTCGTGCCCCAGCACCAGCGGGTATGCGGGCGCGAGCGTGCCGTCCGTCATGGACAGGTCGGAGTGGCAGATGCCGGCGGCCCGGATGCGGATCCGCAGCTCGCCGGGGCCGGGGGCCGGCAGGCGTACCTCCTCGACGGCCGGGGTGGCGCCCCGGCCGCGGACCACGAGCGCCTTCACCGCTGGATCGCCTTGACCTCGGTGAACTCCTCGACGCCGAACCTGCCCAGCTCGCGGCCGAGGCCGGACTGCCGGTACCCGCCGAACGGGGCGAGCGGGTTGAAGGCGCCTCCGTTGACGTCCACCTGGCCGGTGCGCAGCCGGCGGGCGACGGCGAGCGCCTGCTCCTCGTCGGCGGACCAGACCGCGCCGGCCAGCCCGTACCGGGAGTTGTTGGCGATCGCGACGGCCTCGTCGGTGTCGTCGAACGGGACGACCGCGAGCACCGGCCCGAAGACCTCCTCCTGGGCGAGGGCGCTGTCCGGGTGCACGTCGGCGAAGACCGTGGGCGCGACGAAGTGCCCCCGCGGCGGCACCGTGGCGTCGGGGCCGCCGACGACCAGCCGCGCCCCGTCGGCGAGCGCCCGGTCGACGTGGCCGCGGACCCGCTCGGCCTGGGCGGCGGAGACCAGCGGGCCGAGCCGGGTGGCCGGGTCGAACGGGTCACCGAGCCGATACCCCGCGACGGCCGCTCGGACCAGGTCGATCGCCTCGTCGTAGCGGTCCCGGTGGACGAGCATCCGGGTCCAGGCGGTGCAGGTCTGCCCGGAATTGAGCAGGGCGTTGCCGACGCCGACCTTCACCGCGGTGGGCAGGTCGGCGTCGGCGAGGATCAGATTGGCGGACTTGCCACCGAGTTCCAGGGCGACCCGGGCGATCCGGTCGGCGGCGAGGTGGGCGATCCGACGGCCGGTGGCGGTGGAGCCGGTGAACGAGACCAGGTCGACGTCCGGGTGGCCGGCCAGGGCCTCGCCGACGACCGGCCCGGTGCCCGGCACCAGGTTGACCACGCCGGGAGGCAGTCCGGCCTCGCCGACCGCGTCGAAGAGCAGGTACGCGGTGAGCGGGGTGAGTTCGCTGGGCTTGAGCACCACGGTGCAGCCGGCCGCCAGGGCCGGTGCCAGCTTGGCGACGACCTGGTGCAGCGGGTAGTTCCACGGAGTGATCGCGCCGACGACGCCGACGGGTTCACGGACCACCAGCGAGTTGCCGACGGTCTCCTCGGCCGAGGGCCGGGCGGCGAGGTCGACCATGCCGCGCAGCACGGTGAGCGGGAGGCCGGCCTGCACCCGGGTGGCGAGCTTGATCGGGGTGCCCAGCTCCAGGGCGATGATGCGGGCGATCTCATCGGCGCGGGCGGCGAGCGCGCCGTGCAGCCGGTCGAGGTGGGCGGCCCGGTCGGCGGGGGCGGTGCCCGCCCAGCCGGGGAACGCGGCGCGGGCGGCGGCGACGGCCCGGTCGACGTCGGCCGGGGTGCCGGCGGGGACCTGCCCGACGATCTCCCCGGTGGCCGGGTTCTCGACCGGGATCACCTCGCCGTCCGCGGGGTCGATCCACTCCCCGGCGACGTGCAGCTGCCGGCGGACCAGGAGGGCGGGGGGCGCGGCGGCGAGATCCATGTGGTCCTTCCTGGCCTTGACCGAAACCAGCGTCGGGAGTGTGGACGCTACTCCGTGCGGGCGGAGCGCTCCAGCCGGGCGACGGTCCGTACTCGGTGGCCAGGGCGTGCAGCAGCGTGTCCAGGCCACTAGTTTGGGGGCGACCCGCCGCTGCGCCGACGCCGAGGGGAACCCGTGGACTTCGCACTGTCCGACGAGGAACGCGCCGTCCGGGACACCGTGCGCGCGTTCGTCGCCCGCGAGGTGATGCCGCTGGAGCAGGAGGTGCTGCGCCGCGAGCGGACCCACCGCCCCGGCCTGGAGCGCTCCGAGCTGCGCGAGTTGCAGCTCAGGGCACGCGCGTTCGGCTTCTGGGGCCTGGCCACCCCGGAGGAGTACGGCGGGATGGACCTGCCCGCGGTCACCCAGTCACTGATCTGGACCGAGCTGGGGCGTACCTTCGTGCCGTTCCGCTTCGGCGGCGAGGCGGACAACATCCTCTTCCACGCCACCGCCGAGCAGAGGCGCGAGTTCCTCGTCCCCACGATCGAGGGTGCACGGATCTCCTGCTTCGCGATCACCGAACCGGGCGCCGGCTCGGACGCGGCGAACATCCGGCTGCGCGCCCGCCGTGACGGCGACGACTGGGTCCTCGACGGTGAGAAGACCTTCATCACCAACGGCAACGACGCGGACTTCGCGATCGTGGTGGCGGTGACCGACCGGGACAAGGGCGCCCGCCACGGCGGCGCGACCGCGTTCCTGGTCGACCGGGCGATGGGCTGGCAGTCGGAGTTCATCCAGACCATGGGCGAGGGCGGCCCGGCGTCGCTGATCTTTGACGGCGTACGCGTGCCGCACCGCAACGTCCTCGGCGAGGTCGGCCAGGGGTTCGCCCTGGCCATGGAATGGATCGGCAAGGGTCGCTACACCATCCCCTCGCACGCCGTCGGGATCGCCGAGCGGGCGCTGCAGATGGCCGTCGACCATGCCAACACCCGCGAGACCTTCGGCGCGGCGATCGGCACCAACCAGGCCATCCAGTGGATGATCGCCGACTCGGAGACCGAACTGGAGGCGGCCCGCTGGCTGGTGCTGAAGTCGGCCTGGACGGTCGACCAGGGCCTGGACCCACGGCACGCCTCGTCGATGGGCAAGCTCTACGGCGCCGGCATGGTCAACCGGGTGATCGACCGGGTGCTCCAGATCCACGGCGGGATGGGCTACACCCGCGAGCTGCCCATCGAGCGCTGGTACCGGCAGGTCCGGCTCTACCGGATCTTCGAGGGCACCGACGAGATGCAGCGGCTGATCATCGCCCGCGACCTGCTGCGCGGATACACGAAGATCGGCGGCCACCTGGCCTGAGCGGCGACGGCTCCACCTCGCGGCGCACCGCTCAGCTCGTCAGCGCCTCCAGGGCCAGGTCGACGTCCTCGGTGTTGGTGTAGAGGTGGAACGACGCCCGGACCCGGCCGGCGCGTACCGCCGCGCGCACCCCGGCCCGCGCCAGCTTCTCCTCCGCACCGGGCACCGCGACGGTCACGATCGCGCTGTCACCGGGCGGCCGGCCCAGCCCGGTGAGGAACCGGTTGGCCAGCGCCACGTCGTGCTCGTGGACGGCGGGCAGCCCGATCTCGGCGAGCAGCTCCAGGGCGGGCGCCGCGCCGACGTAGCAGAACCACGCCGGGGAGATGTCGAAGCGGCGGGCGTCGTCGGCCAGCCGCAGCGGGGGGCCGTAGTAGGAGGCGTGCGGGTCCTGGCCCGCGTACCAGCCGGCGGCGTCGGGGCGCAGCCGCTCCCGCAGCGCCGGGGCCAGGTAGGCGAAGGCCGCGCCGCGCGGCGCCATCAGCCACTTGTACGCCGAGACCACCACCGCGTCCGCCCGGCCCGCGTCGAAGGGCAGCCAACCGCACCCCTGGGTGGCGTCCACCGCGACGAGGGTGCCGTGCGCCCGGGCCGCCGCGACGATCGTGTCGTACGGCGCGACGGTCCCGTCGGAGGACTGCACCAGGCTGAACGCGACCAGGTCGGTGTCGGCGTCGATCGCGTCGACCAGCCCGGCGAGCGGGACCGTACGCACCCGCACGCCGCGCTCCTGCTGCACCAGCCAGGGGAACAGGTTCGAGGTGAACTCCACCTCCGGGACGACCACGGTGGCCCCCGGCGGCAGTGCGGCCGCGACCGGGGCGAGCAGCTGCGACGTGGTGCTGCCGATCGCGACGTCCGCGGCGGCCACCCCGATCAGGCCCGCGAAGGCGGCCCGGGACCGGCCCACCGACTCGGCCCAGCCCTCGAAGGAGACCCGCCCCGCCCGCCAGTCGGCGAGCACGTCCTGCACGGCCGCCCAGGCCGGGTCGGGCGGCAGCCCGTAGGTGGCGGTGTTCAACCAGCCGGGCTCCGGCTGCCACAGCTTCTGCGCCTGTTCCAGCTCCATACGGGCGACGCTAGTGCCGCCGGACCGGCGGCGGTCAGCGCCAATTCCGTACCGGTGGCCCCGAGACGAGGAGCGGGTTTGCTCAGAGTGATGCTCCCTGGTGAGGCCAGGTGCCGAGCGGTGGGTCAGCTCACGTTGGCCGGGCCGAGGACGCTCTTCAGGTCGCCCATCAGCGCGGTGGTGGCCGCCACCCGGAACGGGCCGAGCCGCAGCGTGGTGACCTTGCCGCCGTTGAGCAGCTTGACGTGCACCTCGGTGTCGCCCGGGTGCAGCACCAGGGTCTCCTTGAGTTTCTCCACCAGCGGTGGCGTACAGCGGTGCACCGGGATGGTCAGGGTGACCGGCTTGTTCGCCGGGTTGCTGCTGATGTCCGGCATGGACATGTCCATCGCCATGATGCGCGGAGTGTCGTCGCGCCGGTCCACCCGCCCCTTGACCACCACGATCGCGTCCTCGGCGATGTACTGGCCGATCACCTCGTAGGTGTTGGGGAAGAAGAGCGTCTCGACACCACCGGCGAGGTCCTCCAGGGTGGCCGAGGCCCAGGCCCGGCCCTGCTTGGTGACCCGGCGCTGCACGCCGGAGAGGATGCCGGCCAGGGTGACCACCGCGCCGTCGGGCACGGTCCCCTCCTCGGAGAGGGCGGCGATGGTGGTGTCGGCCGCCGCGCCGAGCACGTGCTCCAGGCCGAACAGTGGGTGGTCGGAGACGTACAGGCCGAGCATCTCGCGTTCGAAGGCGAGCTTGTCCCGCTTGTCCCACTCCCCCTCGCCGATGATCGGCATCACCGTGGTGCTGCTGGCGGTGTCGACGTCGCCGAAGCCCGCGCCGAAGAGGTCGTACTGACCGACCGCCTCCTTGCGCTTGACGTCGGCGTACGCGTCGATGGCGTCGGCGTGCACGGCGAGCAGGCCCTTGCGCGGGTGCCGCATCGAATCGAAGGCGCCCGCCTTGATCAGGGATTCGATGGTCTTCTTGTTGCAGACCACCGCGTCCACCTTCGACAGGAAGTCGTAGAAGTCGGTGTACGCGGCCTTCTCCTCGCGGCACCGCATGATCGAGGTGACCACGTTCGCACCGACGTTGCGGATGGCGGCGAGGCCGAAGCGGATGTCCTTCCCGACCGGGATGAACGGGCCGGCCGAGGTGTTGACGTCGGGCGGCAGCACCTGGATGCCCATCCGCCGGCACTCGGACAGGTAGAGCGCCATCTTGTCCTTGTCGTCGCCGACGGAGGTGAGCAGCGCGGCCATGTACTCGGCCGGGTAGTTGGCCTTCAGGTAGCCGGTCCAGTAGGACACCAGGCCGTAGCCGGCGGTGTGCGCCTTGTTGAACGCGTAGTCGGCGAACGGGACCAGGATGTCCCACAGCGTCTGGATGGCCTGGTCGGAGTAGCCGTTGCCGCGCATGCCGTCGCGGAACGGCACGAACTCCTTGTCGAGGACCTCCTTCTTCTTCTTGCCCATCGCCCGGCGCAGCAGGTCGGCCTGGCCGAGGCTGTAGCCGGCGAGCTTCTGCGCGGCGCGCTGCACCTGCTCCTGATAGACGATCAGGCCGTACGTCGGGCCGAGGATCTCCTCCAGGGGCTCGGCCAGCTCCGGGTGGATCGGGGTGATCTCCTGCTGGCCGTTCTTGCGCAGCGCGTAGTTGGTGTGCGAGTTGGCGCCCATCGGACCGGGCCGGTAGAGCGCGAGGACCGCGGAGATGTCCTCGAAGTTGTCCGGCTTCATGAGCCGCAGCAGCGAGCGCATCGGCCCGCCGTCGAGCTGGAACACGCCGAGCGTGTCGCCCCGGGCCAGCAGCTCGTACGTCGGCTTGTCGTCCAGCGGGAGCTGGAGCAGGTCGACCTGGCGGCCGTGGTTGCTCTCGATGTTCTTCAGCGCGTCGTCGATGATGGTCAGGTTGCGCAGGCCGAGGAAGTCCATCTTCAGCAGCCCGAGCGACTCGCACGTCGGATAGTCGAACTGGGTGATGATGGCGCCGTCGGCGTCGCGCCGCATCAGCGGGATGTGCTCGATGATCGGCTCGGCGGACATGATGACGCCGGCGGCGTGCACGCCGGTCTGCCGGATCAGCCCCTCGATGCCGCGCGCGGTGTCGATGACCTTCTTGACGTCCGGGTCCGACTCGTAGAGCCCCCGGATCTCGCCGGCCTCCGCGTACCGGGGGTGCTTCGGGTCGAAGATGCCGGTGAGCGGGATGTCCTTGCCCATCACCGCCGGGGGCATCGCCTTGGTGATCCGGTCGCCCACCGCGTACGGGTAGCCGAGCACCCGGGCCGAGTCCTTGATCGCGGCCTTCGCCTTGATCGTGCCGAACGTCGCGATCTGGGCGACCTTGTCCTCGCCCCACTTGTCGGTGACGTACTTGATGACCTCGCCGCGCCGGCGCTCGTCGAAGTCGATGTCGACGTCCGGCATCGAGACGCGCTCGGGGTTGAGGAACCGCTCGAAGATCAGGCCGTGTGGCAGCGGGTCCAGGTCGGTGATGCCCAGGGCGTACGCGACCAGCGAGCCGGCGGCCGAGCCACGGCCCGGGCCGACGGCGATGCCCTGGTTCTTGGCCCACTGGATGAAGTCGGCGACCACGAGGAAGTACGACGGAAAGCCCATCTGGATGATGACGCCCAGCTCGTACTCGGCCTGCTTGACGTGGGTCTCCGGGACGCCGCCGGGGAAGCGGCGGGCCAGGCCGGCGAAGGTCTCCTTGCGGAACCAGGACTCCTCGGTCTCCCCCTCCGGAACGGGGAAGCGCGGCATCAGGTTGTGGAACTCGAACATGCCGGCCGGGTCGACCTTCTCGGCGACCAGCAGGGTGTTCCGGCAGCCCTGCAGCCAGATGTCCGACGAGTCGACGGCGCGCATGTCCTCGGCGGACTTGATGTAGTAGCCGCTGCCGTCGAACCTGAACCGGTTGGGGTCGGCGACGTTCGCCGCGGTCTGTACGCAGAGCAGCACGTCGTGCGCCTCGGACTGCGCCTCGTGCGTGTAGTGCGAGTCGTTGGTGACCACCGGCGGGATGTCCAGCTTCCGGCCGATGTCGAGCAGCTCCTGGCGGACCCGGCGCTCGATGTCGATGCCGTGGTCCATGATCTCCAGGAAGTAGTTCTCCTTGCCGAAGATGTCCTGGTATTTCGCCGCCGCCTTCAGCGCCTCGTCGAACTGGCCCAGCCGCAGCCGGGTCTGCACCTCCCCGGAGGGGCAGCCGGTCGTCGCCATGAGTCCGTCGCCGTGCTCGGCGAGCAGCTCCGCGTCCATCCGCGGCCACTTGACGAAGAAACCCTCGGTGTACGACCGGCTGGTGAGCTTGAACAGGTTGTGCAGGCCGACCTTGTTGCGCGCCCAGATGGTCATGTGGGTGTAGCCGCCGCTACCGGAGACGTCGTCGCTCTTCTGCTCGGGCCGGCCCCACCGCACGCGCTGCTTGTGGAAGCGCGACTCCGGCGCGACGTACGCCTCGATGCCCAGGATCGGCTTGACCCCGGCCGCCGTCGCCTGCTTGTAGAAGTCGTTCGCGCCATGCATGTTGCCGTGGTCGGTCATCGCCACCGCCGGCATCCCCTGGCGGCTGACCTCGGCGAAGAGGTCCTTGAGCCGGGCCGCCCCGTCGAGCATCGAGTACTCGGTGTGCACGTGCAGATGCGCGAACGAATCAGCCATGCGTGGCGCCCCCCGGCGTTATGGATCTTGATGGTCGGAGCCGACCGGGACCTACCCTACCGAGGCCGTCCGGGCGGCTCCACCGTCCGCGCCGGAGGTGGCCTCCGTCTCGCCCGGGTCCGCTCCGGGACCGCCCGCCGCGGCCTTGGCACCCGCCGTGAGACACCACTCGCGCCACACGATGTAATGCCGCTCGACAATAGTGTGTGCAACACAGTATGGTGGGAGACATGGTTAGCGAGGATGTCCTCCGGACCCATCTACAGGAGTTGCGGCGCGGCACCGTCGTGGTGGCGAGCCTGGTCGCCCTGCGCCGCCCGGACTACGGCTACGCGCTGCTGCAACGGCTCACCGCGCACGGCTTCCCGGTCGATGCGAACACGCTCTATCCGCTGCTCCGGCGGCTCGAGGAGCAGGGGCTGCTGACCAGCGAGTGGAACACCGAGGAGAGCCGGCCGCGCAAGTTCTACCGCATCAGCGACGAGGGCGAAGCGGTGCTGGACCGCCTCCTCGACGACCTCGCCGCCGTGCAGACCTCCGTCACGAGCCTGATCGAAGGAGTGGACCGATGAGTTCGCTGACCGACCGCTACGTCGCCGCCACCCTCCGGGAGGTCCCGGCGCAACGCCGCACGGAGATCGCCACCGAGCTGCGCGCCTCCATCGAGGACATGATCGACGGGCGCACCGACGGCGGGCAGGACCACGGCACCGCGGAGCGCGAGGTGCTCACCGAGCTGGGCAACCCGGAGCAGCTCGCCGCCCGTTACACCGACCGCCGGTTGCAGCTCATCGGCCCGCGCTACTACCTGGTCTGGTGGCGGCTGCTCCGGACGCTGCTCACCTTCATTCCGGCCATCGTGGGCGTCGTGGTCGGCGCGGTCAAGGCGACGGTCGACGGCGAGTTCGGCCCGGCGATCGGCGCCGGGGTGGTCGGCGCGATGCAGACCGCGGTGCAGATCGCGTTCTGGGTCACCGCCGTCTTCGCCATCCTCGAGCGCACCAACGCGCCGCTGAACCTGCCCGCGTGGAACGTCGACCAGCTGCCCGAGGCGCCGGAGGAGCGGCAGGTGACACTGGTCGACACCTGCTTCTCGATCGCCTTCCTGGTGCTCTTCATCGCGGCCTTCCCCTGGCAGCACTTCCAGCCCTGGGTCTCGAGCGACGGTTCCCGGCTGCCGATCATCGACCCGGCGCTGTGGGGCTCCTGGCTGCCGGTGCTGCTGGCGGTGCTGGTCGCCAGCATCGGCCTGGAGCTCGCGAAGTACCGGGCCCGCCGGTGGACCTGGCCGCTGGTCGCGGTCAGGGCGGTGCTCGACCTCGCCTTCGCCGTGCCGCTCGTCTGGCTGCTGCTCACCGACCGGCTGCTCAACCCGGAGCTGGTCCAGCGGTTCGAGTGGCTGCGCGAGGACGGCGCGCAGGACGTGGCCCGGGTGATCGCCGTGTTCACCGCCGTCATCATCGTCTGGGGCTTCATCGACACCGCCGTCAAGGCGCGGCGGCACACCGCCTGAAGCGGTTCCGGCCCGGCGCTCCCGTGTGCGCCGGGCCGGAACGTCGCCGTGGTCAGGCGCCGGCTGCCCCGGCCCGCCACTCCCGGTCCAGTAGGGCGTACACGGCCTCGTCCGTCCACTCGCCCTTGACGAACTCGTTCTCCCGCAGGTGCGCCTCGCGGCGCATGCCGAGCCGCTCCAGCACTCGCGCTGACGCCGTGTTGCGGGCGTCGAGGCGACCGACGATCCGGTGCAGCCCGAGGCCGTCGAAGCCGAGCCGGAGCATCTCCCGGGCCGCCTCGGTGACGTACCCCTGGCCGGCGTGGTCCGGGTGCAGCACGTACCCGATCTCGCCCTGCCGGTGCTCGGCGCTGGTCCAGACCAGCAGAACGTCGCCGATCAGCTCGCCGGTCTCCGGCAGCACCATCGCCAGGTTCAGCACGTCACCGGGTTCGCGCAACGCGGTGCGTCGTACCACCCGGTCGATCGCCGCCCGGGCGGCGGCCTCGTCGTAAGGGTCGTGGTAGAGGAAGCGGGTGACCTCCGGCCGGGAGCGGTACGAGAACAGGGCGTCGAGGTCGTCGGCGGTGAACGGGCGCAGCACCAGGCGGTCGGTGCGCAGCGGCAGGTCGGGGACGAGCATCCCGGCAGGGTACGGGCAGCCCGGTCGACCGGTCAGCCGAGTTTCGCGGCGATGCCGTCGAGCACGACCTCCAGGCCGGCGTCGACCCGCCCCGGCTGCGCGAGCCGGTGGTCCCGGGACGAGCGGGCGCAGGCCGAGGAGGTCGGCCCGGCTGCTGGACCTGGCCGACACGACGAATCGCCGGGCCGGTGAGGGCACCGACCCGGCGTCCGCCTCAGCGCCGTCGTCAGCCGACGGCGGCCATCACCTCGTCGGAGACGTCGAAGTTGGCGAAGACGTTCTGCACGTCGTCGCAGTCCTCGAGCACGTCGATCAGCTTGAACACCTTGCGCGCACCCTCCTCGTCCAGCGGCACGTTGACGCTGGGGATGAGGGAGGACTCGGCCGACTCGTAATCGATGCCGGCGTCCTGCAGGGCGGTGCGGACCGGGAGCAGGTCGCCCGGCTCCGAGACCACCTCGTAGGCCTCACCGAGGTCGTTGACCTCCTCGGCGCCGGCGTCGAGGACGGCCATCATCACGTCGTCCTCGGTGGTGCCCGCCTTGGGGACGATCACCACGCCCTTGCGGGAGAACATGTACGACACCGAGCCGGCGTCGGCGAACGAGCCGCCGTTGCGGGTCAGTGCGGTGCGCACCTCGGTGGCGGCGCGGTTACGGTTGTCGGTCAGGCACTCGATGAGCAGCGCGACACCGTTCGGGCCGTAGCCCTCGTACATGATCGTCTGGTAGTCGGCGCCGCCGGCCTCCAGGCCGGAGCCGCGCTTCACCGCGCGATCGATGTTGTCGTTCGGGACGGAGTTCTTCTTCGCCTTCTGGATGGCGTCGTAGAGGGTCGGGTTGCCGGCCGGGTCGCCGCCGCCGGTCCGGGCCGCCACCTCGACGTTCTTGATCAGCTTGGCGAACATCTTGCCGCGCTTGGCGTCGATGACGGCCTTCTTGTGCTTGGTGGTCGCCCACTTTGAGTGGCCGGACATCTCATACCTCCGTTAGTGATCCACGCCTGCGTCGACTGCCCGCGCCGAATCCACGGTCAACCGGTACGGATGGAGCTGGCCGGTCGGCTCCGCGTGGACGGCTGCGGCGAGCGATGGCCCTGCCGAACCGCGGCAATCCTACCGAGAGCGGGTGCCCGCATGTCACACCCGGCACCCGCGCCGGGGGGCGGCGGCGGGTCGGCGGGGTGGCCCGGCAGTCACCGGAGGAGAACAACCGCTGGCCGGAAAACCTGCCCGCAGGTGCCCGGAAGGATCGCTCCCCGCTCAGGTCGCGGCCCGGACCAGGTCCACGAAGTACCGGTGAACCCGACGGTCCCCGGTGAGTTCCGGGTGGAACGAGGTGGCCATCAGGTTGCCCTGCCGGACCGCGACGATCCGGTCGGCGGCCGGCTCGTCGGTGACCCGGCCGAGCACCTCGACGCCGGCACCGACCCGCTCGACCCAGGGGGCCCGGATGAAGACGGCGTGGAACGGTTCGCCGTCGATCCCGGCGATCCCCACCGGCGCCTCGAACGAGTCGACCTGCCGGCCGAACGCGTTGCGGCGGACGGTCATCTCGATGCCCTGGAAGCCGCGCTGGTCCGGGCGGCCGTCGAGCACCTCGGACGCCAGCATGATCATGCCGGCGCAGGAACCGTAGACCGGCAGGCCGGCGGCGATCCGCTTGTCGATCGGCTCCCGCATCTCGAAGATGTCGGCGAGCTTGCTGATGGTGGTGGACTCGCCGCCCGGGATGACCAGCCCGTCGACCGCGTCCAGCTCGGCCGGACGGCGGACCGGGCGGGCGTCCGCGCCCGCGCCGGCCAGGGCGGCGACGTGCTCGCGTACGTCCCCCTGGAGCGCGAGCACACCGATGACGGGTGCGGTCACGTTCGCTCCTCTCATGGAGTGTGCGGAGGGGCCCCTGCGACAGGTCGGGCCCCTCCGGTCACGTCACCAGCCGCGCTCGGCCAGCCGGTGCGGCTGCGGGATCTCGTCGACGTTGATGCCGACCATCGCCTCGCCCAGGCCGCGGGAGACCTTGGCCAGCACGTCGGGGTCGTCGTGGAAGGTGGTGGCCTTCACGATCGCGGCGGCGCGCTGGGCCGGGTTGCCGGACTTGAAGATGCCCGAGCCGACGAAGACGCCCTCGGCGCCGAGCTGCATCATCATGGCGGCGTCGGCCGGGGTCGCGATGCCGCCCGCGGTGAACAGCACCACCGGCAGCTTGCCGGTCTCGGCGATCTCCTTGACCAGCTCGTACGGCGCCTGGAGCTCCTTGGCGGCCACGAACAGCTCGTCGGCCGGCAGCGACTGGAGCCGGCGGATCTCCTTGCGGATCTTGCGCATGTGGGTGGTGGCGTTGGAGACGTCACCGGTGCCGGCCTCGCCCTTCGAGCGGATCATGGCCGCGCCCTCGGTGATCCGGCGCAGCGCCTCGCCCAGGTTGGTCGCGCCGCAGACGAAGGGGACGGTGAACGCCCACTTGTCGATGTGGTTCTCGTAGTCGGCCGGGGTCAGCACCTCGGACTCGTCGACGTAGTCGACACCGAGGGACTGGAGGACCTGGGCCTCGACGAAGTGGCCGATGCGGGCCTTCGCCATCACCGGGATCGAGACGGCGTTGATGATGCCGTCGATCATGTCCGGGTCGCTCATCCGGGACACGCCGCCCTGCGCGCGGATGTCGGCGGGCACCCGCTCCAGCGCCATGACGGCGACCGCGCCGGCGTCCTCAGCGATCTTGGCCTGCTCGGGGGTGACCACGTCCATGATCACGCCGCCCTTGAGCATCTCGGCCATCCCCCGCTTGACGCGGGCGGTGCCGACGACGGGAGTGACGTTGGTGTTCGGGGAGGTGGATTCGGGCACGGGTCATCGCTCCTTGGGCATGTTCGGGGGTGGCTGCGGAAATGCTACGACGGGGTCAACGCCGGTCCGACAGCCAATCAGACCCACGGTGGCCTGCTCTGTGGTCGGCGTCACGCCTGGTCTTGGCCGCTGAGCGAGCCGGTGCCCGGTCAGCCGGTGGGGACGTCCGCCGAGGCGGTGAGGGTGGGGTCGTCGATGTCGAAGTAGCGGGCCAACTCGTGCCCGCGGCCCATCCGCAACAGGCGCACCAGTCGCCGGCCACGGGCCGCCCGGGCGTCCCGGACCAGATCGGTGTGCACCTGCCGGGCCAGCGCAAGCCGCCGGCTGGCCGCGATCACCGCCTCGCAGGTCGAATCGTCCGAATCCAGCTCGACCGTGCGCAACTGCCGGGTGAGGTCGTTCTCGGCGGCCTCCCGCTCGTCCGGGGCGGCGTCCAGGGCGATCCGCGCGGCGGCATACAACTCCACGCCGTAGCGCCGCTCGGCCAGCACGGCGGCGGCCGCCGCGCGACGCAGCAGGTGGGCGTCGAGCGCCCGGGCCGCCGACTCCGCGCGGGCCTGCAGCCGCTCGACCCGGCCGGCCGTCCAGATCAGGTACGCCGTGACCAGCCCGACGGCCAGGACCGCGCCCACCACCCACCACATGCCCGGCATCGTAGTGCTGCTCCGTTCCCGTCCGGTCCGGCGCGGCCGTGGGCCGACGCTCTCGTCACATCGGCCCCACCGGCCACCCGGGGTTCAGCCCAGCTCCACCCATTCCTGGTCCATGACCCGGCCGTCGGTGGCCTCGATCGCCGCTGCGTACACCTCCAGCACCCGACGGGCCACCACGGACCAGTCGAAGTTCGCCGCCACCTGGTCGCCGCTGCCGGTCAGCGCCGCCCGCTGCCCGGCGTCGTCGAGCAGCTCGGTCAGGGCGGCACGCAGCGCCACCGCGTCGCCGGTCGGGAACAGCCGCCCGGCCCGCCCGCCGTCCAGGACCCGGCGGAACGCGTCCAGGTCGCTGGCCACCACCGTGGTGCCGGCGGCGAGCGCCTCGGTGAGGATCATCCCGAAGGACTCCCCACCGGTGTTCGGTGCCACGTAAAGGTGCAGGCTGCGCAACATGCGAGGTTTGTCCGCCTCGGAGACCATGCCGAGGAAGGTGATCCGGTCGCGCAGCCCGACCGGGAACTGCCCGTACAGGTCGTCCCGGTCGCCCGGCCCGGCCACCAGCAGGCGCAGCCCCGGCCGGTGCGGGGCGAGCGCGACGAAGGCGTCCCGCAGGATCGGGAAGCCCTTGCGGGGCTCGGTGAACCGGCCCAGGAAGCCGACCGTCCCGCCGGTGCCCGGCGCGCACTCCCCCGGCCAACCGGGCAACGGTTCGACGCCGGCGAACTTCGCCACCGCGACCCCGTTGGGGATCTCCACCGCACCGCCGTCCAGGTGCTCGACCTGCACCTTGCGGGCCAGGGCGCTGACCGCGATCCGGGCGGTGATCCGCTCCAGCACGATCTGGAGCATCCCCTGCGCCGCGGAGAGCACCCGGGACCGGGTCATCGCGGTGTGGAAGGTGGCCACCACCGGGCCGCGGGCGCAGAGCACGGCGAGCATCGACAGGCTGGGCGTGAGCGGCTCGTGCACGTGCAGCACGTCGAAGTCGCCCCGGGTGATCCAGCGCCGCACCCGGGCGGTGGAGACCGGGCCGAAGGCGATCCGGGCCACCGAGCCGTTGTACGGCAGGGGCACCGCCCGCCCGGCGGCCACCACGTACGGCGGCAGCGGCGAGTCCTCGTCTGCCGGGGCGAGCACGCTCACCTGGTGGCCCAGCCCGATCAGTGCCTCGGCCAGGTCCATGACGTGGTTCTGCACCCCGCCCGGGACGTCGAAGGAGTACGGGCACACGATGCCGATCCGCACTGCGCCCGCTCCCTCAGATCGTCCCGCTGGCGGCCGGCGGCTGCGGCGGAGCGCCCGCGCCGTCGGTCCGCTGGTCCAGCCACATCCGCTGCAACATGTGCCAGTCTTCCGGATGGCGCGCGATGCCCGCCGCCAGGCAGTCGGCAATCCGCTGCGTGAGGACGCGGACCCGGACGTCCAGCGGACCGCTGTCCGGGTCGGGCGCCTCCAGCGGGCCCTCGAGGAAGCCGCAGGCGAGATCCGGCTCGTACCACATCGAGGCGACGTAGAGGGGCGCGCCGCTCCGGATCGCCAGCAGGGCCGGGCCGGGCGGCATCCGGGTCCGGCCGCCGAAGAAGTCCACCTCCACGCCGCGCGCGGAGAGGTCCCGGTCGGCGAGCAGCGGCACCACCGCGCCGGCCCGCAGCCGGTCCAGCAGCACGTCGAAGGCCGGCCGGTCGCCACCGTTGGTGGGCAGGATCTCCATGCCCAGGCCCTGCCGGAAGGCGAGGAAGCGCTCGTAGACGCCCTCCGGCTTGAGCCGCTCGGCGACCGTGGTGATCGGCCAGCCGGAGGCCGCCACCCAGGCACCGGCGGCGTCCCAGTTGCCGGCGTGCGGCAGCGCGACCACCGCGCCCCGGCCGGCCGCCACGTCGGCGCCGAGCTTCTCGTGGCCGTCGAGCCGGAACGCGGCGAGGATCTCCGGGCGGCTCAGCGCGGGCAGGCGGAACGCCTCCATCCAGTACCGGGCGTACGACCGCAGGCCGGCCCGGACCAGGGCGTCCAGCTCCGCCTCGGGCACCTCCGGGCCGACCACCCGGCGCAGGTTGGCACGGAGTCGGGCCGTACCGCGGCCGCTCCTGCGGTGGGCGCGGTCGGCGCCCGCCCGGAAGGCGGCGGCGACCACGGGCCGAGGCAGCGCCCGGGCCAGCCGCCAGCCGGCGACGTAGCCCAGCTCGGTGAGGTTCACTCCTGGCCGACCAGCTGCGCCTGCCGGTACACGTGGACCATGCGCTGCCCGACCGTGAAGATGGAGACGGCGGCGAGCAGCCAGAGCGCGATCTGTAGGGCCGGCTTGACGCCGAGGCCGGTGAGCAGGCCGCCCACCCCGACGATCAGCAGCCGCTCGGTGCGCTCGGCGATGCCCACGTTGCAGGTCATGCCCAGCCCCTCGGCGCGGGCCTTGACGTAGGAGACCAGGCCCCCGGCGGCCAGGCAGAGCAGTGCCGCGGCCACCCCCGAGTACTGGTGCTGGGTGGCCAGCAGGTATGCGACCGCGCCGAACACGGCGCTGTCGGCGACCCGGTCCATGCTCGAGTCGAGGAAGGCCCCGAACCGGGTGGACCCACCACTCATCCGGGCCATCGTGCCGTCGAGCAGATCGGTGAGCGCGAAGACCGTGACGATCAGCGCGCCGGCGACCAGGTGGCCGCGGGCGCCGAAGCCGAGCGCGCCGACGAGCACGCCGACAGTGCCGGTCACGGTGACCGCGTTGGGGGACACGCCCGCGCGGAGCAGACCGCGCGCGACCGGCTCCACGACGCGGGTCATGCCCGCTCGGGCCGTTACTTGGAAGATCTTCGCCATGGCTGTCCCACGATAACGGCCGACGGCGGCCGGCGACACGGCCGGTCGTCCCGACCCGCCTGGCAGGCTTGTGCGGGGTCGGCAACGGGTGTGAGATCGAGCCTGGGAGGTGAGCCAGCTCACCGAACCACCCGTCCGAGAACCCGTCGTCCAGGAGACCACCGGAGGATATCGCCGCGGCACCCGTCCGGGCCCGCTTCCCCGTCGCGCGCGGCGGTCGCCACCACCACCGGCTGAGGGAGGTGCGCCGCCATGGCGCAGAAAAATCAGGAGAAGGGTGTCACCGGCGGCGCGCCGGTGGTGACCGAGCCCGACAGGGTTCGCAACGTGGTGCTCGTCGGGCACTCCGGGGCGGGCAAGACCACCCTGGTCGAGGCGCTGCTGGCGGCCAGCGGCACGATCGGCCGCGCCGGCACCGTCACCGAGGGCACCACGGTCTGCGACCACGACCCCGCCGCCGTACGCCAGCAGCGCTCGGTGAGCCTGGCCTGCGCGCCGCTGCTGCACCAGGACGTCAAGGTCAACCTTCTGGACACCCCGGGCTACGGCGACTTCGTCGGCGAGCTGCGCGCCGGCCTGCGGGCCGCCGACGCGGCGCTGTTCGTGGTCTCCGCCGTCGACGGGATGGACGCGGCCACCGCCGCGCTCTGGGAGGAGTGCGCCGCGGTCGACATGCCGCGCGCGGTCGCGGTGGCCCGGCTGGACCACCCGCGCGCCGACTTCGACGAGGCGGTGGCCCTCTGCCAGCGGGTCTTCGGCGACAACGTGCTCCCGCTCTACCTGCCGATGCTCGGCGACGACGGCGAGTCCGTCGCCGGGCTGATGGGGTTGATCACCCGGCGGGTCTTCGACTACTCCAACGGGCTGCCGGCCGCCGTGCGCGAGCCGGACCCCGAGCACCTGCCCGCCATCCTGGAGGCGCGCAACGAGCTCATCGAGGGGATCATCGCGGAGAGCGAGGACGAGACCCTGATGGACCGCTACCTCGGCGGCGAGGAGATCGACACCGAGGTACTCATCACCGACCTGGAGAAGGCGGTCGCCCGAGGCCATTTCTACCCGGTGGTGCCGGTCTGCGCGGAGACCGGCGTCGGCCTGGACGTGCTGCTCCACGGCCTGGTGTCGGCGTTCCCCTCGCCGTTGGAGCACGACCTCCCGGCGGTCACCGGCGTGGACGGCTCGCCCCGACCGCCGCTGGGCTGCGACCCGGACGGCCCGCTGGTGGCCGAGGTGGTCAAGACGACCGTCGACCGGCACGTCGGGCGGGTGTCCCTGGTCCGGGTCTTCTCCGGCACGCTCCGCCCCGACCAGGTGATCCACGTGTCGGGGCACGGCATGACCGAGCGCGGCCACCCCGACCACGACGCCGACGAGCGGGTCGGCCACCTCTACAGTCCGCTCGGCGCGACGCTGCGCGAGGTGACCAGCGCGGTCGCCGGAGACATCTGCGCGATCACCAAATCGGGCAGCGCGGAGACCGGCGACACCATCTCCGCCAAGGAGGAGCCGCTGCTCATCGCCCCCTGGGAGATGCCGGAGCCGCTGCTGCCCGTGGCCATCGTGGCGAAGAGCCGGGCCGACGAGGACGCCCTGGCCCGCAACCTGGCCCGGCTGGTCGCCGGCGACCCGACGCTGCGGCTCGACCGCAACGCCGAGACCCACCAGCTGGTGCTCTGGTGCATGGGCGAGGCGCACGCCGACGTGGTGCTCGACCGACTGCGCGCGGGCGGGGTGGAGCTGGACACCGAGCCGGTCCGGGTGTCGCTGCGCGAGACGTTCACCGTCGGCGCGAAGGGGCACGGCCGGCACGTCAAGCAGTCCGGCGGCCACGGCCAGTACGCCGTCTGCGACATCGAGGTGGAGCCGCTGCCCCGCGGCACCGGCTTCGAGTTCGTGGACAGGGTCGTCGGCGGAGCGGTCCCGCACAACTACATCCCGTCGGTGGAGAAGGGCGTCCGGGCGCAGATGGAGCGCGGCCTCGTCGCCGGCCACCCGGTGGTGGACCTGCGGGTGACCCTCTTCGACGGCAAGGCGCACAGCGTCGACTCCTCCGATGCGGCGTTCCAGACCGCGGGCGCCCTCGCGCTGCGCGACGCCGCCGAGAAGGGCCAGCCCGCGTTGCTGGAGCCGGTCGACGAGGTGACCGTCCGGGTGCCCGACTCGTCGGTCGGCGCGGTGATGGGCGATCTCTCCGGCCGGCGTGGTCGGGTGCTCGGCACCGAGCCCGACCCGGACGCCGAGGGGCGCACGCTGGTCCGCGCCGAGGTGCCCGCCACCGAACTGCTCCGGTACGCGGTCGAGCTGCGCTCGATGACCGCCGGCACCGGGACGTTCCGCCGCGAGTTCGCCCGCCACGAGCCGATGCCCGCCCACCTCGCCGAGCAGGTCCGCAAGGAACACGCCACCCGCTCCTGATCCCTCCCCTTTGAGGGGGCCGATTCAGGGAAAGAGTGGTCTCCGCGGCCCCGGAGGCCACTCTTTGCGTGTCTTTTCGTGAATCTGCGCGGATCTTGGGGAGGGGCGGCTTCCCGTCACCTCACGGACACTCGAAGGGAAGGACGCACGATGCGTGCTCCCGGGGGCGCGAGTGGTGGGCGGGCCGGCCGGAGCCGTCGGCCGTGTGTCGATCACGGCGGAGAAGTACTCGAGGCGGCGGAGGACGATGAGCACCACGGCGGACGAGATCCAACGAGCGACCGAGGTACGACCGGTGCCCCCCTGGGTGGCGCCCACCTTCGTGGTGCTCGCCCTGATCACCCTGCCCTGGGCCGTGTACCTCGCGCTGACCCTGCCCCGGCACGCCGTGACCACGCACTACCGGGCGGCCTGGGTCGGGTTCGACCTCGGCCTGGCGGCGCTGCTCGGGCTGACCGGGTGGTACGCGTACCGGGGCGACCGGCGGGTGGTGCTGGCCGCCACCGCCACCGCCACCATGCTGGTGGTGGATGCCTGGTTCGACGTGATCACCACCGCGGCCGGACGGGACCTGGTCATGTCGGTGCTGCTGGCCGCACTGGTCGAGCTGCCACTCGCCGGGGTCTGCCTGTGGATCGCCCGGCACGGTGACCAGATGGTGGCGCGACGGCTGCGCCAGCTCGCCGTCCGCGCCCAGCTCGCAACCGACCGGGCTGATGCAGCCCAGCCCGCGACCGACCCGGCCGACCCGGCCCAGCCCGTGACCGACCGGGCCGGCGCGGCCCAGCCCGCGACCGACCCGGGCTGACCCGGCCCGGCGGACCGCCGTGGCCGCTCGCCGGCGCGCGCGGGTGGACCCGGGCTCGTCGCCCGAGGTCAGGCCGGCCAGGCCTTGGCGAGCAGGTCCCGGGTGTCGGCGAGCAGCTGCGGCAGCACCTTCGTCCGGCCGATGACCGGCATGAAGTTGGCGTCCCCGCCCCAGCGCGGCACCACATGCTGGTGCAGGTGGGCGGCGATTCCCGCGCCGGCCACACCACCCTGGTTCATGCCCAGGTTGAAGCCGTGCGCGTTGGAGACCCGACGGACCACCCGCATGGCGTCCTGGGTGAACGCCGCCAGCTCGGCGGTCTCCGGGACGTCCAGCTCGGTGTAGTCGGCCACGTGCCGGTACGGGCAGACCAGCAGATGCCCCGGGTTGTACGGGTAGAGGTTGAGCACCACGAAGACGTGCTCGCCCCGGGCGACGACCAGGCTCTCGTCCGGGGGCAGGCCGGGGGCCAGGCAGAACGGGCAGCCGGTGGGCTTCTCGTAGCCGCCCTCGGGCCGGTCCTCCCCGGAGATGTAGGTCATCCGGTGCGGGGTCCAGAGCCGTTCCAGCCCGTCCGTCAGTCCGTTGTCGGTGCCGCTGTCGAAGTGCCGATCCGCCCCAGTCACGCCGCCGATCCTACGGTCACCGCATCCGGGGCCACGCCGTCAGCTGTCGGCCGACGGCCCCGCGTTGGACCGCGAGCTGACCACGTCCAGGACGTGGGCGACCGCCTCGGCCATCGGTACGCCGTTGCGCTGCGACCCGTCCCGGTACCGGAACGACACCGTGCCGGCGGCCACGTCGTCGTCACCGGCGATCACCATGAACGGGATCTTCTGCTGCTGGGCGGTACGGATCTTCTTCTGCATCCGGTCGTCGCCGGCGTCCACCTGGGCCCGGATCCCCTCGGCCCGCAGCGCCGCGACGAAGCCGCGCAGGTAGTCGGTGTGGTCCTCGCGAATCGGGATGCCGACCACCTGCACCGGCGCGAGCCAGGCCGGGAACGCGCCCGCGTAGTGCTCGGTGAGCACGCCGAAGAAGCGCTCGATCGAGCCGAAGAGCGCCCGGTGGATCATCACGGGCTGCTGGCGGGTGCCGTCGGCTGCCTGGTACTCCAGCCCGAACCGGGCCGGCTGGTTGAAGTCGACCTGGATGGTCGACATCTGCCAGGTCCGGCCGATGGCGTCCTTGGCCTGCACCGAGATCTTCGGCCCGTAGAAGGCCGCGCCACCCGGGTCCGGGACCAGGTCCAGGCCGGACGACTCGGCGGCGGTACGCAGCGCCTCCGTGGCCTCCGCCCAGTCCTCGTCCGAGCCGATGAACTTCGGCGAGTCGTCTCGGGTGGACAGCTCCAGGTAGAAGTCGTCCAGGCCGTAGTCGCGCAGCAGGTCGAGCACGAAGCTGAGCAGGTTGGTCAGCTCGCCCGGCATCTGCTCGCGGGTGCAGTAGATGTGCGAGTCGTCCTGGGTCAGGCCGCGGACCCGGGTCAGGCCGTGCACCACGCCGGACTTCTCGTACCGGTAGACCGTGCCGAACTCGAACAGCCGCAGCGGCAGTTCCCGGTACGACCGCCCGCGCGCCTTGAAGATCAGGTTGTGCATCGGGCAGTTCATGGCCTTGAGGTAGTACTCCGCGCCCTCCAGCTGCATGGGCGGGAACATCGTGTCGGCGTAGTAGGGCAGGTGGCCCGAGGTCTCGAAGAGCTGCGCCTTGGTGATGTGCGGGGAGTTGACGAACTCGTACCCCGCGGCCTCGTGCCGGCGCCGCGAGTAGTTCTCCATCTCCCGGCGGATGATCCCGCCCTTGGGGTGGAAGACCGCCAGACCCGAGCCGATCTCGTCCGGGAAGCTGAACAGGTCGAGGTCCGCGCCCAGCTTGCGGTGGTCGCGCCGGGCCGCCTCCTCCAGCAGCTTCAGGTACGCCTTCAGCTCGTCCCGGGTCGGCCACGCCGTGCCGTACACCCGCTGCAGCTGCGGGTTCTTCTCCGACCCCCGCCAGTACGCGGCGGCCGAGCGCATCAGCTTGAACGCGCCGATCAGCCGGGTGTTCGGCAGGTGCGGGCCGCGGCACAGATCCGACCAGCAGACCTTGTCCTCATTCGCGGCGAGGTTGTCGTAGATGGTCAGCTCGCCGCCGCCCACCTCCATCACCTGGGAGGAGTCGAGCCCCTCCCCCTTGACGTCGATCAGCTCGAGCTTGAACGGCTCGGCGGCCAGTTCGGTCTTCGCCTCGTCCAGGCTGGCGAACCGGCGCCGGCGGAACCGCTGGCCGGACTTGATGATCTCCTGCATCCGCTTCTCGAGCTTGGCCAGGTCGTCCGGCTGGAACGGCTTGTCGACCTGGAAGTCGTAGTAGAAGCCGTTCTCGATCGGCGGGCCGATGCCGAGCTTCGCCTCGGGAAAGACGTCCTGCACGGCCTGGGCCAGCACGTGCGCGGTGGAGTGGCGCAGCACGTTGAGCCCGTCCGGCGAGTCGATGGTGACCGGCTCGACGCTGGTCTCCTCGGCCGGCTTCCAGTCCAGGTCGCGCAGCTGGCCCTGCGGGTCGCGGACCACCACGACGGCCCTCGGGCCGCTGGTGGGCAGCCCGGCCGCGACCACCGCGTCGGCCGCCGTCGTCCCGGCGGCGACGACGACGGGGTCGGCCACGGCGGGGGTACGGGGTGCGGACACGGTGACTCCTGTCGTCGACGGTGATCGGATCTGCCGGGTACCGGCCCCTGCGATGCTATCGGTCGCCTTTTCCGCACCGTCGGCGACGCCGCGCTGTCCCGAACGCGCGTTTCCGGACGTACGCGAGCCTGCGGGACCGGGGGCGGGACGGGGGCTCAGGCGTGGGCGGGGAGCCAGTGCGGCAACGGCTCGCGGGCGGCGAGCCAGCCGTCGGGCACCCCGCCCGGCGTGCCGACGCCGGTGTACGCGGCGACCACCCCGCCGACGATGGCCGCCGTGGTGTCCACGTCCCCGCCCGCCTCGACGCAGACGCGGATCGCGGCCGGGTAGTCGTCGAGGTGGGTGGCGGCGACCCAGAGGGTGAACGGGACGGTGTCCTGCGCGGTCACCCGCGAGCCGTTGCCGAGCGCGTCGGCGACCGCACCGGCCGGATGGCCGAGCAGCGCGGCGGCCCGGCGTACGCCCAGGTGCAGCTCGCCGCCCGGATCCAGGGCACCGGCCACCGCGCCGAGCAGCCGGGCCGGGTCGGGTCGGCCCCCGTCCAGCCGGGCCCGGGCGGCGAGCGAGGCGGCCACCGCCACCGCGACCGCACCGGCGATCCCCTCCGGGTGGGCGTGGGTCACCTCGGCGGAGGCGCGGGCCTGGTCGGCCGCACGCCGGATCGAGTCGGCGTACCAGGCGCCCAGCGGGGCGACCCGCATGGCGGCGCCGTTGCCGCAGGAGCCCTGCCCGTCGAACGCGGACGCGGCGGCCACCGGCCACGGCGTACCGGCGCGGATCAACTCCA
Organism: Micromonospora sp. SL4-19; assembly: GCF_047921475.1. NCBI lineage: Bacteria > Bacillati > Actinomycetota > Actinomycetes > Micromonosporales > Micromonosporaceae > Micromonospora > Micromonospora sp. SL4-19. Next base: position 56,878 of record NZ_JBLROB010000027.1, on the reverse strand, counting down.
GCAGTTCGACGGCACCGGCCCCGTAGCGACGGGCGGGGTCGTAGCGGTCGGCGAAGGTGCTGGCCAGGCGGTCTCGATCGATCTCCCCGGACTCGGTCAGGACGGCCACGACCGAGCAGGCCATCTCGGTGTCGTCGCTCCACGCCCAGGGGCCGGGAGGAAGATCGTCGCGCCAGGGCGCGGTCGGCCGGCCCGGGACGAAGAACTGCGCGCCGAGGGCGTCGCCGACCGACAGGCCGGCGAGACTGTCGCGGGCGAGCGTGAGGCGGGTGTCGGGGAAGAGGGTGAACGTCATCGTCGTCCCAGCTTGCCCGGTTCCCCGATGCGCCGCAACGCGATCAACTTGCCACGCCGAGTACGGTCTTGACGTGGCAACCGTCCTCCTGGTCGAAGACGACCACGTCGTACGCGGCGCGATGCTGCGTTCCCTCACGGACCGGGGACATGCCGTGCACGCCGTCGGTACCGCGCTGGACGCGCTGCGCCGGGTCGCCGCCGAGACCCCCGACCTGGTCGTGCTCGACCTCGGCCTGCCGGATCTGGACGGCTCTGACGCGCTGCGGATGCTGCGCGGGATCACCGATGTGCCGATCATCATCGCCACCGCGCGCGACGACGAACAGTCGGTGGTGCGACTGTTGCGGGCGGGCGCCGACGACTACATGGTCAAGCCGTTCACCGGCGCCCACCTGGACGCCCGGATCACCACCGTGCTGCGCCGGGCGGGCCGGGCCAGCCGTACGGTGCAGCCGGCGGTGCACACCGTCGGCGGCCTGCGGGTCGACGTGGGCGAGCGCAGCGCGGTGCTGGACGGGGAGCCGCTGGCGCTGACCCGCAAGGAATTCGACCTGCTGGCATATCTCGCGGCCCGCCCCGGCCGGGTAGTGTCCCGGCGGGAACTCTTGGAGGAGGTATGGCGGCAGCCGTCGGTCGGCGAGGACCAGACAATCGACGTTCACCTCTACTGGCTGCGCCGCAAAATGGGCGAGTCCGCGGCGAAGCCGCGCTACCTGCGCACCGTGCGGGGGGTCGGCTTCCGGCTGGTGGCACCGGACTGAGGGCCGCGCTGGCCTGGCTCACGGCCGGCATGTGCGGCCTCGTCGCGCTCGCCTTCCTCGTCCCGCTCGGGCTCACCCTGGGCAACCAGGCGCGCGACGAGAAGCTGGCCGACGCGGCCCGGCGCAGTGCCCTGGTCACCGGGGCGCTCGCGGTCAGCACCGACCCCGAGGTCGTCCAGCGCGCGGTCGCGGCCACCGACGACGACCCGGCGCTGCGGCCGGTCGTACACGGCATCGGCGGTGACGAGTCCGGCGGCCGTGCCGACGCGGCGGCGCTGGCCCGGGCCGGTGCCGAACGGCGCTCGGCGGTCACCGACGTGCCGGGCGGGGTGCTCCGGTTGGACCCGGTGGTGCTCGGCGACAAGGTCGCCGTGGTGGAGGTCTTCGTCCCCGACCAGGTGCTCGACGAGGGCTCGGGCGGGCGGTGGCTGCTGCTGCTCGCGGTGGCGGCGGCGCTGGTCGGGGCCGCGGTGATCGTGGTCGACCGGGTCGCCGCGCGCGCGGTCGACGCCACCGGCGAGCTGGTCGAGGCGGCACTCGCCGTCGGCGACGGCGACCTCGGCGTACGGGTCGAGCCGACCGGCCCGCGGGAGCTGGCCGAGGCCGGCCACGCGTTCAACCGGATGGCGGAGCGGTTCGTCGCGCTCCGCGCCGACGAGCGGGAACTCGTCGCGGACCTGTCCCACCGGCTGCGCACCCCGCTGACCGCGTTGCGGCTGGATGCCGAGGCGCTGGAGTCCGACGACACCAGCATCGGGGCGTTCAGCGCGGCGGAACTGGACCGCCGGCGCGGCATCCGGCGGATCCGCCAGGCCATCGCCACGCTGGAGGGCGAGGTCGACCAGCTGATCAAGACCACCCGCAAGACCGTCGGCCAGGAAACCGGCCCGGCCACCTGCGATGTGAGCGAGGTGGTCCGGGACCGGATGGTCTTCTGGTCGGCACTGGCCGGCGACCAGAACCGGCCGCACCGGGTCGTCGGGGCACAGTTGCGCGTCCCGGCGCCGGTGCCCCGGGCCGAGTTGGCCGCCGCGCTCGACGCGGTGATCGGCAACGTCTTCCGCTACACCCCGCAGGGCACCGCGTTCGAGGTGGCGGTCAGCCGGCGGGACGGCTGGGTGGCGCTCCGCATCGACGACGCCGGCCCGGGCATCGCCGACCCGGACCGAGCGCTGCGCCGGGGCGCCAGCGACCAGGGTTCCACCGGGTTGGGGCTGGACATCGCTCGGCGGGTCGCGTTGCAGGCCAACGGGTCGGTCAGCATCGACCGGGCCGGGCTCGGCGGGGCGAGTGTGGTGATGCTGCTGGCCGACCCGGAGGCGACGCCCCGGCAGGTCAACCGGTTCGGGCTGGTCGGCCGGATGGCGCGGGACGCCCGGGAGCAGAAGACCGGCGGCCGCCGCTGGCCGCGCCCCCGCTGAGCGCCCTCCCCCTCGGTGGCTGTGGGCCAGCGCAAGTCTTCCTTAGATGTGGCTTAACGACGGCCGCGAGACCGCGGCGGGCTGTCACGATCAGGGCCGAACCCATCAGTTCCACCGGCCGGAACGCCCCGCATCACCTTCGGTCGGTGGAGCCACGACGCGCGGCGGGAGCCTCGGTCCCCCACACCTCACTCCCGCCGCGCGTCACTCTCCCCAGGCCGGTTCCGGCTCGTCCGGTCAGCGTGGCGCCGTCGCCAGGTAGGCGTCGATCTCGCCGCTGATCCGGGCCTTCTCCACCGGCTCCAGGAACGAGGCCGTGACGGCAGCGCGGGCCAGCGCGGCCAGCCCGTCCGGTCCGATCCCCAGCAGCCGGGCGGCGACCGCGTACTCGTCGTTGAGGGTGGTGCCGAACATCGGCGGGTCGTCGGAGTTGATGGTGACCAGCAGCCCGGCCTCCACGAGCTGCCGCAGCGGGTGCTCGTCGAGGGTCGCCACCGCCCGGGTGCGGACGTTGGAGGTAGGGCAGACCTCCAGCGCGATCTGCCGCTCGGCCAGGTGGGTGAGCAGCTCCGGATCGAGCGCGGCAGAGATCCCGTGCCCGATCCGCTCCGCGCCCAGCTCCCGCAGCGCGTCCCAGACCGTCTCCGGGCCGGTGGTCTCGCCGGCGTGCGGCACCGAGCGCAGCCCGGCGGCCCGGACCTGGTCGAAGTACGGCTTGAACTGCGGCCGCGGCACCCCGATCTCGGGGCCGCCCAGGCCGAAGCTGATCAGCCCGTCCGGCCGCTCGTCCAGGGCGATCCGCAGGGTCTCCTCGGCGGCCGGCAGCCCCGCCTCACCGGGAATGTCGAAGCACCAGCGCAGCGCGATGCCGAAGTCGGCCTCGGCCCGCTTACGGGCGTCCTCGATCGCCTCGCAGAACGCGGGCGCCGGGATGCCCCGGTGCACGTGCGAGTACGGCGTGACGGTCAGCTCGGCGTAACGGACCTGCTGGCGGGCCAGCTCCCGGGCCACCTCGTGGGTGAGGATCCAGACGTCCTCCGGATCACGGATCAGGTCCACCACGCTGAGGTAGACCTCGACGAAGTGGGCGAAGTCGCGGAACGCGAAGTAGTCGGCGAGCCGTTCCGGATCGGCCGGGACGGGGCTGCGGCCCTCGTGCCGGGCGGCCAGTTCGGCGACGATCCGGGGCGAGGCGGAGCCGACGTGGTGTACGTGCAGCTCCACCTTGGGCAGTCCGGCGATGAAGGCGGACAGGTCGGTCACAGGTTCTCCTCTGCGCGGGCGCCGGTGCGGGCCACCACGAAGATCCGGCGGAACGGAAAGTACACCTGACCCTGCCGCACCGGATACGCCTGTGCGAGCCGTACCCCCAACTCGTTGCGGAAGTCGGTCCAGCCGGCGGCGTCCAGCGTGGCCCGGACCGGGCGCAGCGCCGTCCCCTCCATCCAGGCCAGCACCGGGTGGTCCGCGCCGTCGGCGGCCGGAAGCAGGTGCACGTAGGTAGTCTCCCAGGCGTCGACCGCGCAACCGGCGTCGACCAGCAGCGCGGCGTAGTCGACCGGGTCGTCGACGGGCGCCTCGCGCAGCAGCGGGGCGATGCTGTCCCGCCACCGGTCACCGCCGGCGACCTCGCGCAACGCCCGGTGCGACGGGGCGGCGAAGTTGCCGGGCACCTGGAAGGCGAGCCACGCGCCCGCCGGCAGCGCGGCGGCCCAGCGGGTGAGCAGCTCCTGGTGGTCGGGCACCCACTGGAGCACCGCGTTGCAGACCACCACGTCCACGTCCGGCTCCGGGCGCCAGGACCGTACGTCGCCGACGGCGAAGGTGACCGGGGTGTCCAACGCGCCCGCCCGGGCGATCATCTCCGGCGAGGAGTCGATCCCGTTCACCCGGGCCTGCGGCCACCGCTCGGTCAGGGTGGCGGTGAGGGTGCCGGGGCCGCAGCCGAGGTCGGCCACGGCTCGCGGGCGCTGGGCGGGGACCCGGGCGACCAGGTCGTGGAAGGGCCGGGAGCGCTCGTCGCCGTAGCGCAGGTAGGTGGTCGGATCCCACATGGCATTCTCCAAACCGTACGTACGTCTTGCTAACCGTACGACCCGACGTGGGCGCAGGCAAGCGGATCACTAGGCTGCCCGGATGGAACAGCGCAACTTCGACCGGCTCGGCCGGCACGTCGGCACTATCGGACTCGGCGCCTGGCAACTCGGCGCCGACTGGGGCGAGGTCAGCGAGAGCGAGGCCATGGAGGTCCTCGCCGCCGCCGTGGACGCCGGCGTCACCTTCCTGGACACCGCCGACGTGTACGGCGACGGCCGCAGCGAGACGCTCATCGGCCGGTTCCTGCGCGACCGTCCCGGGCACGGGCTGACCGTCGCGACCAAGATGGGCCGACGGGTGCCGCAGACGCCCGAGGTGTACACCCTGGACAACTTCCGGGCCTGGACCGACCGCTCCCGGGCCAACCTCGGCGTGGACACCCTCGACCTGGTGCAGCTGCACTGCCCGCCGACCGCGGTCTTCGCCGACGACCGGGTGTTCGACGCCCTGGACACCCTGGTCGCCGAGCAGCGGATCGCCGGGTACGGGGTCAGCGTCGAGACCTGCGACCAGGCGCTCACCGCCATCGCGCGTCCCGGCGTGGCCAGTGTCCAGATCATCCTCAACGCGGTCCGGCACAAGCCCCTCGACAAGGTGCTGCCCGCGGCGTCGGCGGCCGGCGTCGGCATCATCGCCCGGGTGCCGCTGGCCAGCGGCCTGCTCTCCGGCCGGTACGACGAGCACACCACGTTCCCGGCGAACGACCACCGGAACTTCAACCGGTACGGGGAGTCCTTCGACGTCGGCGAGACCTTCTCCGGCGTCGACTACGACCTCGGCCTGGCCGCCGTCCGCCGGCTCGCGCCGCTGGTCGGCGACGGCCGGACGATGGCCCAGTTCGCGCTCCGCTGGATCCTCGACCAGCCCGGCGTCACCGTGGTCATCCCCGGCGCCCGTACCGCGGAGCAGGCCCGGCGCAACGCCGCCGCGGCCGACCTGCCACCGCTGAGCGAGGCGGAGCTGACCGCCGTCCGCGAGACCTACGACGAGCTGATCCGGCCGCAGGTGCACGACCGGTGGTGACCCGGCCCCGCGGTCCCGTCGGCGCGGCGTCACCGCCCGCCGGCGGTCGCGGGCATGCTGGAGTCCGGCGCGCGTCGGCGGAGGGGGAACGATGAGGGGCTGGTTCCGGCTCACCCTGGGGTTGCTGGCCGTCGTGCTGGGTGCGGTCTGGACCGTGCAGGGGCTGGGCTACGGGAGTGGCAGCGTGATGACCGACCAGCGGATCTGGGCGGTCATCGGCCCGGTCGTCGTCCTGATCGGACTGGTCACGCTCTGGTACGGCCTGCGGGCCCGACGCCGACGCGGCTGAACTCGGGAACCGTCCACAAAGCGGAAAGCCCCGCCTCCCGGAAACGGGACGCGGGGCTAGGTGCCGGCCGGCGCGGCCGACACTCCGTGCTCAGATGGGGCGGACCTGCTCGGCCTGCGGACCCTTCTGACCCTGGGCGATCTCGAACTCCACCCGCTGGTTCTCCTCCAGCGTGCGGTAGCCGCTGGTCTGGATGGCCGAGAAGTGGACGAACACGTCAGCACCCCCGCCGTCGACGGTGATGAAGCCGAAGCCCTTGTCAGCGTTGAACCACTTCACGGTTCCCTGCGCCATGTGTATCTCCTTCTAAAACTGGCGGCCGTGCACGCCGTGCGGCCGATTGGCCGTTTTCGAGCAGCGGCGCTTGAGGCGGCCCCCGGCAAGGAGACTTCTCTCAACCCACGCGTCTCTCAACAGCGTGAGAAAGCAAACCACGTACGCAAAAACTCTGCACAGCCTACCCGACGAAATTCTCCGACATGTGACCTGACGGATGCGACGGGGTCCACTGGCCGGGCCGGGCAGGCCATGCGAAAGGCCCCTTCCCTCAGGGGAAGGGGCCGTGTGCGGATCAGTCGGGCCAGTGTCCGGTGAGCCGACGTACGCCGATTGCTCCGCCCCGGTCCACGGCGGCCCGGACGACCGCGAAGATCGCCCCCTGCAACGCCGCGGCGGCCAGGATCTCGCCCCAACGCCGCTGCTCGTCGGTGGCGCTGGGCGCTTCCCCGTCGCCCGCCGTGATCCTCCAGACCTGCCGGAAGATGACGCCGGCAACCGTACCGGCGGCCAGGCCGAGCAACACTCCGACCGGCTTGTACGCGGCCTTGCCGACCCTGTTGCTCACATGCGCCTCCTCCGGACGATCAACAGCACCACCACGGTCGCCACCGCACCGGCCGCGACGGCCGCCCACCCCAGCTGGTCGCGTCGGGGAGCGCCCTGCTTCTCCTGCGCCCGCGCCCGCGCGAGCCGCGCCTTCCCGGCCGCCTGCTCCCGGGCGAACCGGGCCTTCCCCGTCGCCTGCCCGCGCACCCGGCCCATGGTGTGGGCGGCCTGCTCGAGCATCCGCCCCTTCGCCTGCGCGGCGGACTCCCGCAGCCGGGCCTTGACATCGGCCCGGGCGGCCAGCAGTTCCATCGTCTCACCCAGCTCGACCCGGGTCCGGCGGATCTCCTCGCGGAGCACCTCCACGTCCCCGGTCCCGTTGCCGGTCCCGTTGCCGGTCATCCCCGCCTCCCGTCCTTGACGGCGGCGGCGACGGTGTCGACGTCCGCCCGTACGCTGCGGACCGTCGCCTCCGGCAACGGCGGGACGGCACGGCTGACCTGCTGCTTGCCGACCAGCGCGAGGATCCCGGCGAGCAGGAAGAGCGCCACCGACACGATCAGGGCGCTCAGCCAGGCGGGCAGCACCAGCGCCAGCGCCAGGATCACCGTGGCGACCATCGCGCCGGCGCCGAAGAAAGCCATCACCCCGCCGCCGCCGAACAGGCCGATCCCGATCCCCGCGTGCTTGCCCTTGCGGGTCAGTTCCGCCCGGGCCAGCGCCAACTCGTCCCGTACCAGGCGGGTGACCTGCTCGGCGGCCCGCTGCACCAGTTCGGCGGTGGACGGCTCGCTCCCGGTGCGGGATGTGCTGCGATTCGTGACGTCAGCCATGCTGTCCTCCTTTCGTCATCACCGCGCTGTATGCCCGGAGTCGCCGACCGTCAACCCTGCGCGGAGCGGCCGGCCGACCCGGCCGCGCACCACCGGACGCCCGGCCGCCGGAGGCGAACCGAAACCGGGGCGTGCAGCAGATCCCCCGAAATGGGCGGAACAAACGCACCGGGCGTGAATGGCCCGCGACCGCGACGGCGACACGCCGACCGGGTCCGACGGGTACGCCCGGGTCGAGGGCCACGACCGGAGGACGCACGGAGCCTTCGGCGCCACGGGAGCGGCCGGGAGCTCCGGGGTGGCCGGGCGTCAGCGGCGGGCGTCGGCGGGGTCGTGCCGGCCGACAAGGACCTCGCCGCGGACCTCGCCGTCGTCGCTGCCGCCGAAGGCCTCGCTGCGGGCGTCGCCGTCGTCACTGCCGCCGAAGACCCGCGCGTCGTCGGGGACCTCGGTGTCCGGCCGCCGGCGGGCCGGCCGGCGGGGCTGCACCGCCTGCCACGGCAGCGGGGCCGAGGCGTCGCCCACCTCGGCGCGCATCCGGGGTAGCGCGGTCGGCCGCTGGTCGCGGACCCAGGCCACCAGGTGCTCGCGGACCAGGCAGCGCAGGTCCCAGAGGCTCCCGGCGTCGGCGGCGCTGACCAGGGCCCGGACCTTGATCATGCCACCGGTCGCATCGGTCACCTGCAGCACGCAGACCCGGCCGTCCCACAGCTCGGTGCCCTCGCAGAGCCGGCGCAGCTCCTCCCGCATCGCCTGCACCGGAATCGCCCAGTCCAGATCGAACTCGGCGGTGCCGAGGACCGCCGCCTCGGTGCGGGTCCAGTTCTGAAACGGGGTGCTGGTGAAGTACGAGGTCGGCAGGATCAGCCGGCGGTCGTCCCAGATCTGCACCACCACGTAGCTGAGGGTCAGCTCCTCGATCCGTCCCCACTCCCCCTCGACCACGACCACGTCGTCGAGGCGTACCGCGTCGCTGAATGCCAGCTGGAGGCCGGCGAAGACGTTGCCCAGGAGGCTCTGCGCGGCGAGAGCGGCGACCACACCGACCACACCGGCGCTGGTCAGCACGCCCGCGCCGAGGCCCCGTACGGCGGGAAAGGTCATCAGCATCACGCCGACGGCGAGCACCACGGTCACCGCGATGGTCAGCCGGCGCAGCAGCACCACCTGGGTACGCACCCGGCGGGCGTGCCGGTTGTTCGGCACGTCCACCCGGAACCGGGCCAGCGCGGTGTCCTCCAGCGCCACCAGCAGCGCGGCGAGCAGCCAGGCGGTCGCGGCGATCACCGCCAGCACCAGGAGGTGCAGGAGGACCTGCCGCCCGGGGCTGCCGATCGCGTACAGGGTGGTGAACCGGACGGCGAACTGCACGGCGAGCACGGTCGCGGCCACCTGGATCGGGCGGTGCACGTGCGCGGCGAGCTCGGTCATCAGCAGCGAGCGCCGGCCGAGCCGCCGGGTCGCCCGGTGCACCACCTCGACGAGCAGCAGGGCGACCGCCGCCGCGGCCAGCGCGGCGACGGCCGTACCGAGGTAGCTCTGCACGGACTTGCTCTCCCTCCGGTCGGGCGGGGTCGGACAAAGGCCCCATGGTGCCCGACGGTTCCGGTATCGACCAGGATCAGACGCGTCGATACCGGGACTGGAGGAAGCAGTAGACGCCGAACGCGGCGATCCCGAGCGCCATCACCGTCAACAGCGCCGCCCCGTACGACTGGTCGCGCAGCGTCCGCAGGGCCGCGTCCAGGCCGCGCGCCTTCTCCGGGTCGTACCGCACGGCGGCCACGACGATCAGCAGGCCGGCGACGGCGAAGACCACGCCACGGGCGACATACCCGGCCATGCCGAGGCGGCGGGCCAGGGTGCGCGTCCGCGGGGTCATCGCGGCGGTCTTGAGGTTCTTCTCGAACTTCTTCCTGAAGCCGTAGATGACCATGCCGATGCCGACGGCGGCGAGCACCAGGCCGGCCAGCCCGACCAGCCACCGGCCGCCGGTGGCGGCCATCAGCTTCGCGGAGAGCGCTTCCTGCTGGTCGGCCGCGTTGGCGCTGGCGTCCTGGAACACCTTGATCGCGGTCCAGCCGAGCCAGACGAAGACGACCGTGCGCACGACGGAGGCGAGCCGCTCGAAGAGCCGGTCCCGGCCGGTGAGGCCACGGTGGCCGACGGCCGCCTCGAACGCCTGCCAGACGGCCATGGCGAACAGCCCGATCGCGGTCGTGACCAGCAGGAACCCACCGAGCGGCTGGGCGCCCAGGGTACGCAGCGCGCCGTTCTGGTTGCCCTCCTCACCGGAGTGGCCGAAGGCGATCTGCAGCGCGAGCCAGGCGAAGAGGAGGTGCACGATCCCGTAGCCGACGAATCCGGCCCGGGTCAGCAGTTCGAGCCACCTGCTGTTCGCGGCCTGGACGGCGGCGGCTCCGGCGTTCCGGGTGAGTGACATGGCGGCACATTCTCCCGACGCGGGGCTTTCCAAACGTCGGCCGCCGCCGCACCGACCCGCGGCTCAGCCGTTCGGGTTGCGGGCCACCCGGATCACCACCTGCTGGTCGGTGAGGCTGTCCAGGGTCACCTGGAGGCCGCCGACCTCGGTGGCCTGCTGACCGACGGTGAGCGAGAGCTGCTCCCCGGCCACCTCCACGGTGACCTGGTCGGCCTGGGCGCCGACCAGCTTCGCCTCGACACCGAGGATGCTGGCGCGGGCTTCGACGCCGCGGTCGAAGGTGACCGTGCAGTTGTCCAGGCCGCAGTCGGTGGAAGCGCCCTCCGAGCTGCAGCCGGCCAGCAGCGCGACGCCGAGCGCGAGGCCGGCCAGCAGGCCGGCAGCCCGGCGGGTGGGGGTCAGCGCGGGGGAAGCGTGTCGGTTCGTCACCCGGCCAAGGGTACGAGACAGCGGCGGCGCGGCCCGGGCCGGCGGCTACCACGACAACACCGTCGAGGAGGTGGACCGGTTGCTGGCCGAACTCGACCGGTTGGTCGACGGCGGGTAGAGAATGGACCGGTGAGCTTCCTGGTCGAGGAGAACCCCGCCAAGCACCGCTTCGAGATCCTGGTCGACGACGCGCTGGCCGGGGTCACCGCGTACCTGCCGCGCGGCGAGGTACTCGTCTTCACGCACACCGAGGTGGACGAGCGCTTCCAGAACATGGGCGTGGGCGCGGCACTGATCCGGGGCACCCTGGACCAGATCCGCGAGCGCGGTGGCCAGGTGGTGCCGAAGTGCCCCTTCATGGCCGCGTTCATCGAGCGCCACCCCGAATACGCCGACCTGGTGATCGCGCAGGCGTGAACCGTCCCGGCGGGCCCCGTGGCCCCGCCGGGATCAGCGCGTGCCGGTGAGGAGTTCGGCGGCGGCGTACGCGGTCGCCCGGGTGGCGCCGTGGGTGGCCACGTGGACCGCACCGGTGACCAGCACGGGAACGCCCAGCTCGACCACCACCGCGTCCGGGCGGGCCGCGAGGGCCCGGGCCACCGCGTCGCGCATCCAGTCGTGCCGGTGCAGGTCCCGCACCACCAGCACCAGCGGGCGGCCGACGGCCGCGGCGGCCGGGTCGGCGTGGGCCTCGCCCTCGGCGTACCGGGTGGTGGTGGTGCCGGGGGCGAGCTCGGCCAGGGGGGCGGCGATCCCCCACGGAGTCTCCGCGCCGATCGCGATGTTGTGCGGCGGGGCGAACTCCACGACGTGCGCCGGTCCGGCCAGCGGCAGCAGACCGGCCCGGCCGCTGACCACCCGCAGTGCCCGGCGGGCGGCGGCCAGCCCGATCGGCGAGCCGGCACCCCGGCCGTTGCCGTCCGCCTGACCGGCGCGGGCGGCGGCGGTCCAGGCGGCGAGCTGGCCGACCCGCTTCGCCGCCTCGGCCAGCCGCTCCTCCGGCAGCACCCCGGCGAGGACCGCCGCGACGATGGCGTCACGCAGCTCCACCGCGTCCGCCTCGGTGGCCCGCTCCCCGCCCACGCAGATCGCGTCCGCCCCGGCGGCGAGGGCGCGGACCGCCGCCCCGGGGAAGCCGTACCGGTCGGTGACCGCCCGCATCTCCACCGCGTCGGACACCACCACCCCGTGGAAGCCCAGCTCGTCGCGGAGCACGCCGCCGAGGATGCGGGGACTGAGCGTGGCCGGCAGCTCCGGGTCCAGCGCCGGCACCAGCAGGTGCCCGGTCATCACCGCCTGCACCCCGGCGGCCACCGCGGCCCGGAACGGGGCCAGCTCGACCGCGGCCAGCCGGGCCCGGTCGCCGGCGATGAGCGGCAGGTCGTGGTGGGAGTCGACCCGGGTGTCCCCGTGGCCGGGAAAGTGCTTGGCGCAGGCGGCCACCCCGCCGGCCTGGAGTCCGCGCACCCAGGCGGCGGTGTGCCGGGCCACCAGGGCCGGGTCGGCACCGAACGAGCGGACCCCGATGACCGGATTGGCCGGGTTGGAGTTGACGTCGGCGTCCGGGGCGTAGTTGAGGGTGACGCCCAGGGCGGCCAGCTCGGCGCCCAGGTCGCGGGCGACCTCCTCGGTCAGGCCTTCGTCGTCGACGGCGCCGAGGGCGAAGTTGCCGGGTCGCGAGCTCCCCCGGGCGGACTCGATCCGGGTGACGTCGCCGGCCTCCTCGTCGATCGCGACGATCACGTCGGGACGTTCGGCCCGCAGCGACGCGGTGAGCGCGGCGACCTGGTCGTGGTCGACCACGTTGCGGGCGAAGAGGACCACCGAACCGAGCCCCTCGCCGAGCCACCGGCGGACCCAGGGCGGCGGGGTGGTGCCGACGAACCCGGGTTGCAGGACGGCGGCGGCGAGTGCCGCCAGGCCTCCGGTCGCTCCCACGATCCGCTCGCTCATGCGCTGTCGTACCCCCGTCTTCCCACGGCCCGCCGCCCCGGCGGTGCTGCCATGGTCACACCAACGTCCGGTAATAGTCAACATTCCTAACTGTTAGCGCCTGGCGTACCCGGACGACCCGTGCGAGAGTGCGACCATGCACTCCGCGCTGCTCGCCGACGCCACCACCGCCGCGGACATCCCCGGCGTTCGCCTGCTCGGCCTCGTGGTCGGCGGCCTGTTCCTGCTGCTCGCGATCCGCGCGATGTTCCGCCGCTGATCGCGGGCCGCGGCGTTCGGCCGCGACCGTCCCGGGTACGGCTGTCGGTGTCCGGGCACGCGCCCGGCCCACGGACCCGGGCGAGGGGGAACGATGAAGATCGGCTATTTCCTGTCCAGCGAGGAGTACACCCCGGCGGAACTGCTGGCGCAGGCCCGCGGCGCCGAGCGGGCCGGCTTCGAGGCACTGTGGATCTCCGACCACTACCACCCCTGGGTCGACGCACAGGGCCAGAGCGCCTTCGCCTGGTCGACCATCGGCGCGCTCAGCCAGGTCTGCGGGCTGCCGGTGACCACCGCGGTCACCTGTCCCACCGTTCGCCTCCACCCCGCGGTGATCGCCCAGGCCGCGGCCACCAGCGCGGTCCTGCACGACGGCCGGTTCGTGCTCGGGGTGGGCACCGGGGAGGCACTGAACGAACACATCTTCGGCGACGCCTGGCCGCCGACCGACGTCCGGCTGGAGATGCTGACGGAGGCGGTCGAGGTGATCCGCGCGTTGTGGACCGGCGACGTCGTCAACCACCGCGGGAAGCACTACACCGTCCAGCAGGCCCGGATCTACACCCGGCCCGACACGCCACCACCGATCTACGTCTCCGGCTTCGGCCCGAAGTCGATCGACCTGGCCGCCCGGATCGGCGACGGATACATCAACACCAAACCGAGCGCCGACATGGTCCGCCGGTTCCGGGACAACGGCGGCGGCGACAAACCGTGCCAGGCCGGGTTCAAGGCGGCGTACGCGGACACCGAGGACGAGGGCGTGCGGATCGCGTACGAGAAGTGGCCGAACGCCGGCCTGCCCGGCGAACTGTCCCAGGTGCTCGCGTCACCGCACCTCTTCGACCAGCTCGCGAAGCTGGTGCCGCCGGAGCGGATCAGGCAGAAGTTCGTCTGCGGCGACAGCGCGGACGCCCACCTGGAGATGGTCGACAAGTACGCCAAGGCCGGCTACGACGAGGTCTACGTGACCAACAGCGGGCCCCACTGGCAGGGCCTGCTCGACCTCTACCAGCGCGAGGTGCTGCCCCGGCTGCGCTGACCGGCGCCGGCCTCAGCCGAGACCGAGCGCCCGGCGCAGCCGCTCGTCGCCGGCCGGGGTGCCGAGCCCGGTCCGCTCCTCGGGGTGGTCGACGTAGAAGCGCAGCACGTCTGTCAGGAACCACGGCTGCACCGACAGCCAGCTGAGCATGAGCTGGGGCGCGGCCGCCGGGCTCAGCACCAGACCGCGACGTTCGACGAGCTCGGGCCGGGCCACCCGGAGCCGCAGGGTGCCCGCGGACGCCTGGCGCACCGGCGTACCGGGGGCCATGGCCTCCCAGGGGATCCACCGCCGGCCGATCGCCTCCCGGACCTCGACCCCGGCCGGGGTGAGATCGATCCGGGGGCGACCGTCGAGGACCGCCACCACGAAACCTATGACCAGCAGCAGCGAGAGCGCCGCCAGCGCCGCCGTGACACCGGCCAACGAGTAACGGACGCCGGTGGGCGCCTCCGGATCCCGAAACAGGTCGGCCACCGGGGACGGGGTGATCGCGCCGAGGAGCAGAATCTGCCCGACGACGAACCGACCGAAGGCCGGGCCGGCGGGCACCCGCAGCCGGCCCGGCCCCCCCCGTGACCAGCCGGGCCGGCCGACGCCACGCCGCCCGCTGGCTCAGCAGGACGGACACGAGCACCAGCAGGGCCAGCGGGAATGGCGCCATTCCCAGCGCAAAGTAGACGGGCCAGGGCAGACCGCCGACCAGCATGAGCACCACCCGCGCGACCGAGAACAGCAGCGCGGCGACGATCGCCACGCGAGGGCCGCGGGTGCTCGGTGGGGCGGGCACGACAGACGGGGCCGGGGCGGTCGGCGAGGGCATGCCGAGATGATGGCGCACCGGGTCAACCGGCGGTGGCCAGGACCGCCCCGATCGGGGCGAGCGCGAAGGCGGCGAGCGGCCCGGTCGTCCCCGGCCCACCGCTGACCCGGGCGACGCCCGCCCCGGTCCGTGCCTGCGGTCGAGGCGGCGCTGTCGCCGTTCAGTCGCGCGGCAGGACGCCGTGCAGCAGCGTGTCGACCAGGACGTCCACCAGCTCGGGCGAGGGCTCCGGCGGCGGGCCGGACGGGTCGAGCAGCCGGCCGAGGACCAGGTCGTGACAGACCCCGACGACCAGGGTGGCAACCGCCTCCGGGCTGGCGCCCGAGCTCACCCGGCCGAGCCGCTGCTCCTCGCGGACGTAACCGGCGAGGTTCGCCCGCAGGCCGTGGCCGCCGGCGAGCGGGGCGGGCAGGTCGCCGAGGCGGGCCAGCAGTTTCGGCTGGGTGGTCAGCCCGGCGAAGGCCGGCAGGATCGCCGTGTGCAACGCCAGCGCCCGCTCCAGATACGCGCGCAGGTTCGCCGCGACCGTCCCGTCGCCCGGTCGCGGCGGTGCCCCCTCCTGCCCCGCCTCGACCGCGCGGACGTGGGCGTGCAGCGCGTACGCGAGCAACTCCTCCTTGTCGGCGAAGTGGTTGTAGAGCACCCCGTCGGCGACCTCCGCCTCGCGGGCGATCTCCCGGACGGTGAGCCCGGCGACGCCACGCCGGGCGACGAGACGGCCGGCGGCGGCGATCAGGTGCTCCCGCAGGCTCTGCTCGCCGTCGCGCAGCGCCGCCGCTCGTCTCGGTGCCATGACCCGGCATCCTAGGGCCGGTCGCCGGCGGTCAGCCGGGGCGCCGGGCGGTGACCAACCAGGCCGCGCCACGCAGGCGTACGCCCTCGGGCCCCTCGTACGGGCGCATGGCCTCGACCAGCGCGGCCCGGACCCGCTCGGTGACCGCCGGGTCGAGGGGTCCGAGCTGGTGTCGGATCGGCCCCCAGTCGGCGAGGAAGCCGCCCGCGTCCGCCGCGTCCCGCCCCCAGATCCCCGCCTCCTGCCGGCCGACGCACGCCACGTCGACGAAGCCGGCGTCGGTGAGCACGTGGCGGACGAATTCCGGATCGGCGAACGAGAGCGGCTCGCCCGCGGCGGTGCCGTCGGTGCCGGCCGGCGGTAGGTGCGCGGCGAGCGGCGCGAGCACCGCACCGAGGTCGCCCACGTGCGGACGGTCGAGGCAGACGAAGGCGAGGCGGCCGCCCGGGCGCAGCGCCCGACCGATGTTGGCGAACGCGGCGACCGGGTCGGCGAAGAACATCACCCCGAACCGGCTGAGCGCGACGTCGAAACCACCGGGCGGGAAGGAGTGCACCTGGGCGTCGTGCCGGACGAACTCGACGTTGTCCACGCCCTCCTCGACCGCCGACGCCGTGGCCCGCGCCAGCATCGGCGCGGACAGGTCGACCCCGACGGCGCGGCCGGTGGCGCCGGAGCGCCGGGCGGCCAGGCGGGTCAGCTGGCCGTTGCCACAGCCGATGTCGAGCACCCGGTCACCCGGCTCGACCGCGGCGAGCAGCACGTCGTTGAAGCCGCTGTTGATCGCGTCGTACCGCGCCTGGTGCGCCGCCCAGTGCCTCCCCTCGTAACCGTTCCAGGCCTGCTCCTGGTGCGTGTTCCGGACCGTCTCCATCCGACCTCCTGTGAACGGCTGTTCATGAACGTATGTTCAGAATGGCCGATGGATGAGCGCCCGTCAATGCCGTGGGTGGGCCGGCCCGGTTTCGGTGGTGATCGCCGGGGGTACCTGCGGCCACTGATGAGACTGTCCACGCACTCGACGACGTTGCGCCGCGCGGCGCGGAGCCTCTTCGGCTGGACCGCGCTGCGGCCCAACCAACTGGCCGCCATGCGCGCGGTGATGAAGCGACGCGACGCGCTGGTGGTGCTGCCCACCGGCGGCGGCAAGTCGGCGATCTACCAGATCCCGGCCAGCCTGATCCCCGGGCCCACGGTGGTCGTCTCCCCGCTGCTCGCCCTCCAGCAGGACCAGATCGCGGCGCTCAACGAACGGCGGCGCCCCGAACTGCGGGCGGTCCGGATCAGCTCCGACGAGAGCGCGGCCCAGCAGGCCGGGGCGATCGAGGAGATCCGCCGGGGGCGGGCCGAGTTCCTGTTCATCACCCCCGAGGCGCTGAGCAACCCGGACCGGATGGCGGAGGTCCGCTCGCTCGGACCAGGTCTCGTCGCGATCGACGAGGCGCACTGCATCTCCGCCTGGGGACACGACTTCCGCCCCGACTACCTGGCGCTCGGGCACCTGATCGAGGGCATCGGCCGCCCACCGGTGGTAGCCCTGACCGCCACCGCCTCCCCGCCGGTACGCGACGACATCGTCGCCCGGCTGCGGCTGCGGGACCCCGAGGTGGTGGTCTCCGGGCTGGACCGGCCCAACCTCTTCCTCGAGGTGGCGCACTGCCCGACGGACGACTACCGGTGGCGGCGACTGGTCGCCCTGCTCCGCGACGACGAGCGGCCCGGCATCACCTACGTGCCCACCCGCCGGGCGGCCGAGGAGCTGGCGCGACGGCTGACCGACGCGGGCTTCCCGGCGCAGTACTACCACGGCGGCATGCCGACCGCCGCGCGCCACGAACTGCACAAGGCGTTTCTCGCCGACCAGGTGCCGATCATGGTGGCGACGTCGGCGTTCGGCATGGGCATCGACAAGCCGAACATCGCCTGGGTGGTGCACATGGCGCTGCCCGACTCCCCGGACAGCTACTTCCAGGAGATCGGCCGCGCCGGCCGGGACGGGGCGCCGGCCCGGGTGCTGCTGCTGTGGCGGTCCGAGGACATCGGCCTCCAGCGATACTTCAGCGGCGGCCTGCCCGACGAGAAGGAACTGCGGGAACTCGCCGCGCTGCTGCGCGGACAGGTCCGCACCAGAAGGGGGTTGCGCGAGCTGACCGGGCTCGGCCCCCGCAAGCTCGGCCAGTACCTGTCCCTGTTGGAGCAGGTGGACGCCGCGCAGCCCCGCGCCGGCCAGCGCGTCGGCGCCCCCCGGTACGCCCCGCAGGCCGCCGAGTCCGGCCGGGCCGCGCTCGCCGAGGCGGAACGGCAGCAGACCGTCACCCGGTCGCGTACCGACATGATGCGCGCCTTCGCGGAGACCACCGGCTGCCGGGGACAGGCGCTGCTGGCGTACTTCGGGGAGCGGATGAGCGAGGTCTGCGGCCACTGCGACAACTGCCACACGGGCACCAGCGTGGCCGGCGACGGGACGGTCGGGCCGTTCCCGGTGCACAGCCAGGTGCGGCACCCGGAATGGGGCGCCGGCCTGGTGCTGAGCTATGAGGAGGATCGGATGACGGTGCTCTTCGACGAGGTGGGCTACAAGACGCTGTCCGTGCGCGTGGTGTCCGAACAGGGCCTGTTGACACTGGACTAGCCTGACCCGGGCACCGACGCGGTGCCCGTGGACAACGACGACCAGGGCGAAAGGGGCTTGATCGTGATCGAGCAGCCGGCATACACCGGGTTCGGTTTCTCCGACGAGCAGTGGGGGCTGCTGGTCGGGCTGCCACAGTCCGTCCTCACCGCGGCGAGCGCGGCCGAGTCCGACGGCACCCGGCGCACCATGGCCGAGAACGCCGCCGGGCTGGAGACCATCGCCGCAGGGCGCGAGTCGGCCGTCCCGCTGGTGGCCGCCGTGGCCGGTGAGGTCGTCTCGCGGGTCGGCGACCCGGAGATCGGCGCGGAACTGCCGGTCATCGCGCCCGCCGACCCGCAGGCGATGATCGACGACGTGCTCGCCCGGGCCGCCGAGGCGTCGGCCCTGCTGACCGGCAAGGTTGACGAGGGGCAGGCGGGCGCGTACCGGCACTGGCTCGTGGAGATCGCCGAGCAGGTGGTCGGCGCGGCGGCCAGCGGCGGCATCCTGGGCCTCGGCGGCGATGTGGTCAGCGACTCGGAGCGGCTCTTCCGCGACCGGCTCGCCGAGGTGCTGAACGACTGACCCCGACTCCCACACGCACTAGCAGAAGAGATCACTACCGTCAATGACGGATATCTGACGCCCCACGGCTGCCGCCTCGCGAGCCCGTGGGGCGTCATCCGCGTGAAGGACGAGGCACAGGGGTCGTCACATGGACCGAACGCTGAACCGGCAGATCGTCGACACGGCGCACGCGCCCCCGCGCGACCGTTTCGGGGTGTGGCTGGACATGCTCACCGACACGCCCGCGCTCATGCGGGTACGCACCGAGCAAGCCGACGACTTCGTCGCGCGGGCGGAGTTCCTCGAGCTGGGGCCGATACAGCTGGTCCGCCACCGCTACCCCTCGCTGCACGGGATCCGCACCCGGAAGCTGATCCAGCGCTCCGACGCGGACTACTACCTGCTCGCGCTGACCCTGACCGGCACCGGTATCGCTGACCAGGACGGGCAGCGCGGCATCTGCCGCCCCGGCGACTTCACCTTCTACGACTGCGCCCGCCCGCAGGAACTCAGCCACCACGGCGACGACAACGGGCGGGAACCCGTCAGCTCGATCGTCGCCATCGTCCCGTACGACGCGCTGCCGCTGCCCAACCGCCGGCTCGCCCCGCTGTTCGCCGGTCGGATGTCCGGCACCGAGGGGGTCGGCGCGCTGCTGGCCAACTACCTCATCCAGCTCACCGGCCATCCCGAGCAGTACCACGCCGTGGACGCCGAGCGGCTGGCCGGCGTCGGCCTTGATCTGCTCTCCACCATGCTCGGCCGGCACCTGGTCTCGGCGGACGAGGTGCCCACCGAGGTGCGCCGCCGCGCGCTGCTGACCCAGGTCCGCTCCTTCATCGGCCAGCACCTGGGCGACACGACGCTGAGCCCTCAGCTCATCGCGGACGCGCACCACATCTCGGTCCGGTCGCTGCACCGGCTCTTCGAGGCCGAGGAGAGCACCGTCGCGGCGTACATCCGGGACCAGCGACTGGACCGCTGCCGCCGGGACCTCGCCGACCCGGCCCTGCGGGACCTGACCATCCAGTTGATCGCCGGGCGCTGGGGGTTCCGGGACAAGGCGCACTTCAGCCGGGCGTTCCGGGCCGCGCACGAGCAGACGCCCCAGGCGTACCGGGCGCAGCACCTCGAACGGGCACGCATCGTCAACACAGCGGCGTCCGTCGTCAACTCCCAGCCGACATACTGACTGCGGGCCGGGCCGGGACACCGGCACGGCCCGGTGATATCGGGGGACCGCGGCGAGGCGTCCGCGACAGCTTCGTCGCGGACGACCGCCCGGTGCCGGCGCCGCCCGCCGTGCGCGCGGGCCGGCGACGACCCCACCGGCCATCGGCGGCCACGCCGGACTCCGGCCCCGTCGCGCCTTTCCCCCCCGGACTGACGACGGGGCCGGTCAGGACTCCTCCTCCAACAGCGCCAGGACGGCCTG
Organism: Micromonospora sp. SL4-19; assembly: GCF_047921475.1. NCBI lineage: Bacteria > Bacillati > Actinomycetota > Actinomycetes > Micromonosporales > Micromonosporaceae > Micromonospora > Micromonospora sp. SL4-19. The sequence goes on along the minus strand of NZ_JBLROB010000027.1, from coordinate 36,972 downwards.
CTCCAGCGCCTCCCTCGGCATCTCCGCCACCACCGGGGCCAGCATCCCGTCGTGGTAGCGGTCCACCACCCTCGGGTCCACGTAGGACGTGCGCGCCACGGTGGGCGTGTTGCCGAGCAGCTCGGCGACCGAGCGCATCACCGCGGCGACCACCCGCTTGCGGGCCGTCGCCGACCGCTGCGCGCCGACCGTCGCCAGCTCGGTCGCGGCCAGCACGGTGGCGTGCCAGGTACGGAAGTCCTTGGCGGTCATCTCGCCGCCGCTGGCCTCGCGCAGGTAGTCGTTCACCTCGTCGCTGCGGACGTCCCGCCACGACCGGCCGTCCCAGTAGCCGAAGAGGCGCTCCTCCGCCCGCCGCCGGCGACGCAGGTTGGTCAGCACCCGGCACAGCTCGGGGTCCTCGATCCGGCGTACCTGCTCGACGCCGCCCTTCGCGGGGAACTCGAAGACCACACAGCCGTCACGCGAGCGGGCGTGCTCCGGGCGCAGGGTGGAGACGCCGAAGGTGGGATCGTCGCCGGTGGCGTACTGGTCGTTGCCGACCCGGAACATGCCCATGTCCAGCAGCCGGGCGACGGTGGCCAGGACCCGGTCCCGCCGCAGGCCACGCAGCGCCAGGTCGCTTTCGACCCGGTTGCGCAGCACCGGCAGCCGGTGGGCCACCTCCAGCACGTGGTCGAACTTCGCCTCGTCCCGCTGCTGGCGCCACTGCGGGTGGTAGAGGTACTGCTTGCGCCCGGCCGCGTCGATGCCGGTGGCCTGGATGTGCCCGTTCGGGTGCGGTGAGATCCAGACATCCCGCCAGGCCGGCGGGATGACGAGGTCGCGCAGCCGGGTCCGCTCGTCGGCGTCGCGTACCGGCTCGCCCTTCGGATCGACGAAGAGCCAGCCCTTGCCGCTCCGCCGGCGCCCGTACCCCGGCCGGCCCGGATCACTACGCCGTAACCGCACCGGAAACCCGCACCGCCCGTTCCGCCTCGTCCACAGCGGCCAGCACCTCGTCCACCAGAATGGCCGCCAACCTCGGGTGGGTGGCGTCCCCGCCGGCCCAGTCCCGGTCGAGCTGCACCCGGTGCGCGACCCCGAGCACCCGATGCCGGGGGCGGTCCGCCGGGGGCCCCCAGTGCGCGGGCGGCACCGGGCCGAAGAGCACCACCGAGGCGATGCCATACCCGGTGGCCAGGTGGGCCACACCGGTGTCGCCGCTGACCACCAGCCGGGCGTCGGCCACCAGCGCGGCCAGCGCGGCCAGGTCGGTCCGGCCGGCGAGCACGGCGTCCGACGGCAGGCCGGCCTCCCGGGCGATCCGACGGGCGAGCTCCCGCTCGTCGGCGGAGCCGGTGAGCACCACCCGGTGCCCCCGAGCGGTCAGCGCCCGGGCGAGCGCCGCGAAGCGCTCCGCCGGCCAGCGCTTCGCGGGGCTCTTGCTGCCCGGGTGCAGCACGGTGGCGCCGGCCGGAAACCCGGCGGCCGGCGGGCGGCGCAGCGCCAGATCGGCCGGGTCGGCCGGCAGGTCGTACCAGTGCAGCAGCCGGCACCAGCGGCGGACCTCGTGCTCGCCGTCGTCCCATGCCGGGCCGTCAGGGAGCCCGGCGTCGGGGCACGCGAACGCGAGCAACCGGTCGGGCCGGGTGGCGGCGAGCATCCGGTGCGACCGCGGACCCCGGCCGTGCAGGTTGACCGCCACCTCGGGCGGCGGAACCGGCCAGGCCGGCCGGCCGGCCAGCCCGTCCGTGGGGAGCACCCGGTCGACCGCGCCGACCAGGTCGACCAGCGGCGCCAGCCAGGCCGGCGCGGCCAGCACCAGCTCCCGGCCCGGGAAGCCGGCCCGGAGGCCGCGCAGTGCCGGGACGGCCGTCGCCAGGTCGCCGACCCCGAGCGCCCGCAGCACCAGGATCACGGGTACGACGACTCCTGCTCGGCGCAGACCACCATCTCGCGTACCGCGCAGCCGGGCGGCTGGGAGAGGGCGAACATGACCGCGGCGGCGGTGTCGGCGGGCTCGTTGAGCACGGCGTCCGGACCGGGGCGGTACTGCGCGTCCCGCGTGTCGAAGAAGGCGGTCCGCATGCCGCCGGGAATCAGCAGGGTGACGCCGACCGCGCCGGCCAGCTCGGCGGCGAGCGCCCGGGTGAAGCCGACCACCCCGAACTTCGCCGCACAGTACGCGGTGGCGTCACTGACCGCCTTGACGCCGAGCGTGGAGGCGACGGTGACGATGCTGCCCCGGGACGCCTCCAGGTACGGCAGCGCGGCCCGGATCACTGCCGCGGTCGCGAGCAGGTCGACCGTCACGACCCGCTCCCAGGTCTCCGCCGGTACGTCGATCAGCTTCCCCGGCACGTCCACACCGGCGGCCGTGACCACGGCGTCCAGGCCGCCGGAACGTTCCGCCAGTTCCCGGGTGGCCACCTCGGCGGCCCGGGTGTCGGCCAGGTCGCACTCGACCCAGGGCACCCCGTCGCCGGGTCGCTGCCGGTCCAGTACCAGGGGGCGGCCCCCGGCGCGGGCCACCGCCACGACCACCGCGGCGCCCAACCCGCTCGACCCGCCGGTGATCAGGACGGTGGGGCCCGCCCCGGGTGGACTGCTGCTCATGCCGCTCCCTCCGCCGTCGACCGGGTGACCGTCTCCCGACTCGTCGCCGCCACCGTGATGTCCGCGTCCCCCGCGACCAGGCTCCGCGGATGGTCCGCCGCGCCGCCGTCGAGACCGGTGGCGGAGCCGCGACCGGACCGGGCGGCCGCGATCATGTCGGTGGTGGACCGGCCGTCCAGGTACGGCACGACCACCGTGTGCCCGCCCCAGCGGGCCAGGATCTCCGCCTCGGGAAGGGTCTCGTCGCCGCCACCGCTGGCGTAGTCGCCGCCCTTGACCCAGACGTCCGGGCGCAGCCAGGACAGCGCCGCGTGCGGCGTGGGCTCGTCGAAGATCATCACGGCGTCCACGCAGCTCAGCGCGGCGAGCAACCGGCTGCGGTCGCCCTGCGGCACGACCGGGCGCTGCGGTCCCTTCAGCCCGGCCACGCTGGCGTCGGAGTTGAGGCAGACAACGAGGCAGTCGCCGAGCTGCCGGGCCGCCTCCAGGGTCGCCACGTGCCCGGCGTGCAGCAGGTCGAAGCAGCCGCCGGTGGCGACGACCGTGCCACCGGCGGCGCGTACCTCGGCGACCACCGCGCCGGCGGCCGCCGCGCCGACCCGCTCCCCGCCACCGCTGATCACCACCGGCGAGGCGGTCCGGACCGGGGCGGGCAGCGCGGTGGCCACTCCCCCGCCGGCCACGTACGCGGACGCCTCGGCGACCGCCTCCTGCACCGCCTCGGAGACCAGCGCGCCCCGGGCCAGGGCGAGGGCGGCCGTCGCCGCGAACCGGTCCCCGGCCCCGCAGGTGTCCCCCTCGGCGCTGGCCGGTGCGGGCACCACCAGCGGGGTGGCGCCGGCGTGGCAGAGCAACGCGCCGTCCCCGCCCAGGGTCACCGCCACCGCGCCGGCCTGCCAGCGCTCGCGCAGCGCCTGGGCGCCCCGGGACGCGGTGACCAGGCGGGAGGCACCCGGCGGCACCTTGGCCAGCTCGCGCGCCTCGAACTCGTTCGGAGTGGCCAGGTGCACCCCGGGCACCGCCGCCGGGCCGCGCGGATGCGGGTCCCAGACCACCGGTGCCCGGGTGGCGGCCAGCGCGGCCCGCAGCGCCGGATGACGTGCCACGCCCCGGCCGTAGTCGCTGACCAGCACGGCGGAGGCGCTGGCCAGCAGGCGCAGCACCGCCTCGCTCGGCTCGCCAGGCGGACCGGCGAGCCCGCCCCGGTCGTGGCGCAGCAGCACCCGGCCCCGGGCCCGCAGCCGGATCTTCTCGGGGGTGGCGCCGGCCAACGGCAGCGCGTACAGCTGCACGCCGGCGGCGGCGAGCAGCGTGCCGAGCCGGGCCCCGCCGGCGTCGTCGGCGACGGCGGTGACCAGCGCGACCTCGGTGCCCCCGGCGGCGGCGAGGATCGCGGCGAGACCAGCGCCGCCCGGGCGGTCGACGTACGTGGTCTCGTCGAGCACCGGCACCGGGGAGTCCGGGCAGAGGCGGTTCACCACGCCCTCGACGTCGCGGTCCAGCAGGGTGTCGCCGAGCACCACCACGGGTCCGGTCACGCTCGACCTCCTCATCAGGCCCGCACCTCCCGGCCGGCGGTGTCGCCGACCACCACCTCGACGCCGGTACGCACCGGGCCGGCCGGCGTCCGGTCCGCTCCCGTCGCGAGCGCGGCCGGCAGGGCCCGGTCGACGTACTCGCAGAGCACGTGGGCGGCGACGAGGTGCAGCTCCTGCACCACCTGGCTCTCGGGCGAGTCGATGGCGAGGTTCTCGTGACAGGCGTCGGCGAGCGGGTTGGGCGCCGGTCCGGTCAAGCCCCAGCAGCGCAGCCCCGCGTCGCGCCCGGCCCGGGCGGCCGCGAGCAGGTTGCTGCTGGCGCCGCTGGTGGACATCAGCAGCAGGATGTCCTCGCGGCGACCGTGGGCACGGACCTGGCGGGCGAAGACCTCCGGGAAGCCGTAGTCGTTGCCGATGGCGGTCAGCGCGGAGGTCTCGGCGTGCAGCGCGATCGCGGACAGCGGTGCCCGGTCGTCGCGGAGCTTGCCGACCAGCTCGGCGGTGAGGTGCTGGGCCTCGGCGGCGCTGCCGCCGTTGCCGGCCACCAGCAGCCGCCCGCCGGCGGCCAGCCGGTGCGCCAGCTCCTCGCCCCAGCGGGCCAGCAGCTGCTCCGATCCGCGCAACGGCAGCAGCGCGGCGGCCAGCCGCGTCAGGTGGTCCTCCAGCACCGTCCCGCCGACGGCCGGCCGGGGCGCCGCCATCAGGCGACCACCCGGGTGGGTCGACGCACGGCGGCCACCTCGCCGTACACCTCCGCGAGCCGCTCCGCCGTGGTCGACCAGGAGTAGTGGGTGCGAGCCCGCTCCAGGGCCGCCGTGGCGTACGCGAAGCGGCGGATCCGGTCGCCGAAGAGCCGGCGGATCGCGGCGCCGAGGGCCGCCGGCTCCCGGGCCGGCACCAGGTCGCCGGTCCGTCCGGGCACCACCGTGTCGATCAGGCCGCCGACCGCGGTGCCGATCACCGGCACGCCGCACGCCATCGCCTCCAGCGGGGTGAGCCCGAACGGCTCGTACCAGGGGGCGGCGACCAGCACGTCGGCCGAGCGGTACCAGCGCCCCATCTCCTCGCGCGGCACCGCGCCGATCACCTTGACCCGGTCGGCGATCCCGCACGACTCGGCGAGCGCCCGCAGCCGCAGCGCGTACGGGTCGGTCTCCAGCAGCCCGGCCGGCGGCCCGCCCACCACCACGCACTCGGCGTCGGGGACCAGGGCGGTGGCCCGGATGACGTCCTGGAAGCCCTTGCGCTCCACCAGCCGCCCGACCGTGAGGATGCGGGCCCGGGCGCCGTCGCGCTCGGCGACCGGGCCGAGGGGGGCGAAGGTGGCCAGGTTCACCCCGGACGGCACGACGGTGATCCGGGACCGGGGCACCCCCATCCGGACCAGCTCGGCGACCTCGTCCTGGCACTGGGCGACCACCCGGTCGACCGAGCGGCCCAGTTGCCGCTCGTGCCCGATCCGGCCCGGCGGGCTGGTGTCCTGGGCGCCCTGGTGGCGCCGCTTCACCGTGCCGAGCGCGTGGTACGTCTGCACCACCGGCACCCCGGTCCGCCGCCCGGCGGCGAGCGCGGCGAGGCCGCTCATCCAGAAGTGCCCGTGGACCACCTCGGGCTGCCAGTCACCGACCCGCCACCGCTCGGCGAGCCACTCCCCGAACGCCGGCATGTACGGCAACAGGTCGTCCTTGGCGACCGGCTCGGCCGGCCCCACGGGCACGTGCGCCACGTCGTAGCCGTCCGGGGCACCGACCGTCACCGGCAGGTCCACAGCGTCGCGCCGGGTGTAGACACGGACGTCGTGGCCGGCGGCCGCGAGCGCGGCGGAGAGCTCCGCGACATGCGTGTTCTGGCCGCCCGCGTCCTCCCCGCCGAGGACGGCGAGCGGACTGGCGTGTTCCGAGATCATCGCGATGCGCATACTTCCTCCTCCAGCAGCCGGTCCCAGTCGGCGAGGAAACGCTCCAGGCCGTAGCGGTTCCGGGCCGCGGCCCGGGCTGCGGCGCCCGCGCGGCGGGCCGCCGCCGGGTCGTCGACGAGGGTGCGGGCCGCGTCCAGCAGCACGTCGACCCGGGTGGAGAGGGCGCCGGCGGACGGCGGCACCGCCTCCACGGCCTCGGTGGTGGCCAGCGCCACCACCGGCATGCCGACGGTCATCGCCTCGATCAGGCTCAACCCGAGCGAGGTCCACCGGCACAGGTGCAGGTAGGCCCGCCGCCGGGCCAGTTCGGCGTGCATGACGTGCTGCGGTACGTCGTCGTGGCTGGTCAGCCGCTCCGGCGGCAGCCCGAGCCGGTCGGCCAGTCCGGCCACCCCCATGCCGTAGACGTCCAGCGGGGCGATCTCGGCGAAGCGGGGCAGCAGGTCGGTGCCGGTGACCCGCCAGCGGCGGACCGGCTCGTTGATGACGACGGCGAGCCGGTCCAGCTCGCCGGTCCACTCGACCGCCGGGGCGACCACCCCGTGCTCGACCACCGCGGTGCGGGTCCCGCCGTTGTCCCAGAACAGCTCGTTGAAACCGGTGACGTGGGTGAGCAGCAGGTCGTCCCGGTCGGCCATCGGATGCCGGCTGTCCGGCACGTCGCCCTTCGGGGTGTTGTGCTCGACGTAGATCGCCGGCACGTCGCGGCCCACCCGGCGGCCCAGCCACTCGCAGGCCAGGTCGAACTCCTCGGGGCGCTGGAGCAGCACCAGGTCGACATCGGACCGGCGCAACTCCTGCGGGGTCACCTCGACGGCGTTGTCCGGCCAGGGATAGGTGCGTGCCCGACCGAGGCCGTACGGACCCCGGTCCGGCGTGACCGGCACCAGGTAGCGGTGCTTGCCGTGCACGAACGACGTGGTCCACGACCCGTGTACGTGCCAGACCAGCACGTTCATCGCATCACCCCACCGGTGGCGGGGACCGCCGGCCACGCGACGACGGGCTCCGACGCGTCGGCCGGTACGCCGAGCAGCCGCAGCGCCTCCAGGACCCGCCCCGGCTCGACGGCGGACAGGCAGGGATGGCCGGGGACCGGGCAACGGGTGGCCCGGGTGTCCCGGCAGGCCGCCCCGGCGTCACCGAGCCGGACGGTCGGCACCCGGTACGGTCCCCACTGCCCGAACGGGACGGTGGGGGCGAAGAGGCTGACCACCGGGATCCCGAGCGCGGCGGCCAGGTGCGCCGGCCCGGTGTTGCCGACCACCAACGCGCCGGCCCGGGCGATCACCGCGGCGAGCTCACCGAGCCCGGTGCAGCCGCCCAGGTCGAGCCCGCCGGCGGCGGCGACCCGGGCGGTCAGCTCCCGCTCGCCCGGGCCGCCGGTCACCACCACCCGGTAGCCGGCGGCGCTGAGCACCCGGACGATCCGGGTGGCCAGTTCGGGTGGGCAGGCCCGGGATTCCACCGAGGAACCCGGGTGCAGCACGACATAGCCCGGCTCCCCGGTCCCGGCCGGGACGGGCGGCAACCGGTCGGCGCGCAACCGCAGGCCCGGCTCGTCGTCGGCGGGCAACGCGTGGCCGGCCGCCGCGGCGAGGGAAAGCGCGCGCTCCGGCTCCGGCACCCCGACCGGTACGCGGTGCCGGACGTCGAGCAGGGTGCCCGGATAGTCGTCGCTGATCGCGCTGATCCGGGGTATCCCCGCCATCCGCAGCAGCAGGGCCAGGGGCAGTGGCGACTGGTGGAAGGACGTGAAGACGACCGCCTCCTGCGCGCCGAGCGCGGCGAGTCGGTCGGTGAGCCCACGCATGTCCCCCGGATCGACCGCGGCGGCCGGGGCGTCGATCCAGGGCAGCGGCCACTCGACGATCTCGTCGACGCCGGGCAGCAGTTCGGCCGCGGCCCGGCCGCGCGGCCCGCAGAGCAGCACCAGCCGCTGCGCCCCGGCCGCCACCGCGCGGATGGCGGGGCCGGTGACCAGCACGTCTCCGGCGGCGTCACTGCGCGCCACCAGCACCGTGCCGCGCCGGGGCGGGGCGGCGGGGGCGGCCACCAGATGTATCCGCCGCAGGATCTGCGTGACCGCGTCCGGCAGGTCACCGGCGACCGCGGGGGCGGCGGCCACCTCCGCCGCACGGGTGGCCGGGGTGGGAACCAGGACGCCGGCGGCACCCGCGGCCGCGGCCGCGATCATGTCGGCGCCGATGTCGCCGACCAGCACGCACCGGGTCGGCAGGGTGCCCAGCGCCCGGGCAGCGGCGTGCACCAGCCCCGGAGCCGGCTTACGGCAGACACACCCGTCGGGCTCACCGTGCGGACAGATCTGCCAGCTGTCGAACGGCCCGAGCAGCTCCTCCACCCGAGCGTTGACCCGGCGAAGGTCCTCGACGGTGAAAAACCCCCGGGCCAGGCCGGACTGGTTACTCACCACGGCCAGCCGCAGACCGGCCGCACGCAGCCGATCCAGGGCCTCCCGCGCGCCGGGCACCGGCCGGACCTTCTCCGGATCGCCGTTGTACGGCACGTCCTCGATCAGCGTGCCGTCACGGTCCAGCAACACCGCGTCGAACAGGCCGCACGGGAACCGGCCAGCACCCGGGTCAACCCGGGCTGACCTGTACTGATCCCGCTCGTGGTCCCGTCGCACGGGCGGCGGGTTCCCTACCCCCCGAGGAGTAAACATCAACTTCGGCGGAGCCGCCTCCGCCGGTGCCGCCCGGCCGGCTCCGGTGCCCTCCGCCACGCCGGCCCGGTCCGGCGATACCCGCCGCCCCCGAGAAGCTAACCCCGCCGTCGTTAGCGGCGGATGTGGCGAGGGTATGGCGTTCGGGTGGCGATCGTGGAAAAGGTGATCGAGGCACCCCCACAGCAGGTCTTCGACGTGCTCGCCGACGGGTGGACGTACGGCGACTGGGTGGTCGGCACAGCGCACGTGCGCGGCGTGGACGACAGCTGGCCGCAGGTGGGCAGCCGCCTGCACCACCGGGTCGGCCCCTGGCCGCTGTCGCTGCAGGACGCCTCCACGGTGCTGGCCTGCGCGGCGCCGCACCGGCTGGTGTTGCGGGCGCGAATCTGGCCGGCGGGCGAGGCGATCGTCTCCTTCATCCTGGATCCGCTCGACGGCGGGCGGACCCGGGTCCGGATGGGCGAGGACTTCGTCGCCGGGCCGCTGCACCGGATCTGTAACAAGCTCAACGACCTTGTGCTGCACCTGCGTAACAAGGAGACGTTGAACCGGCTCTCCGACATCGCCACCCGCCGGCCGAAGAACCAGTGACACGCCGGCTCGGAATCCTCCGGGCGGACGTCTGTGCGGAACTGACGACGACGACTAGCTACCCTCTCAGGTGAAACCTGTCGGCCGACCGAGGATGTCTCAGATGATCGAACCCGTGCAGTTGCCCTCTCCGTGGCGCGACGCACGCCTGACCGTCGTCGTCCCGACCTACAACGAGGCGGGCAACCTCCCGGTGCTGGTCGAGCGGCTCCTCGGCCTGCCGCTGCCCGGGCTGAAGGTGCTCGTGGCGGACGACAACTCCCCGGACGGGACCGGCGAGGTGGCCGACAAGCTGGCCATCGAGCACCCGGACCGGGTACTCGTGGCGCACCGCCCGGGCAAGGAGGGGCTCGGCCGGGCGTACGTGGACGGGATCGGGCGGGCGCTCGACGACGGCGCCGATTTCGTCGCGCAGATGGACGCGGACCTGTCGCACCCGCCGGAGGCGCTGCCCGGCATGCTCGGCGCGCTGCTCGCCACGCAGGCCAGCGTGGTCATCGGCTCCCGGTACGTGCCAGGCGGCGAGCTGGACGAGAACTGGCCGCTCTACCGGCGCGCGCTCAGCGGGTGGGCCAACCTCTACGTGCACACCCTGCTGCGGGTGCGAATCCGGGACCTGACCGCCGGTTTCAAGATCTGGCAGGCCGACGCGCTGCGCGACATCGGGCTGGACCGCGTGCAGTCCAACGGCTACAGCTTCCAGGTGGAGATGCACTATCTCGCCACCAAGCTGGGGCACACGATCCTGGAGGTGCCGATCCGCTTCGAGGAGCGCCGGGACGGCGACTCGAAGATGACCACCGCCACCAAGATCGAGAGTGCGCTGATGCCGTTCAAGCTGCGGACCCGGCACCGCAACCTGGAGCGCTGAGGAGGCACCCACTCACGCTGCGTCATCCTGACGCAGCGTGAGTTTTTCCTGGCCGGTTGGCGATGCCTGTCGCCCGCTTTGCTCTGCAGCCATCACCGCATCACCGCCGTGACCTGCCGGCGAAGAAGTCGCCCCCTCCACCGAACGAGTTCGCGCCATACACCCACCGCGACCGCTGCGCATATGGCTGCAGAGCAGAGGCTCCGCAGACCGAGGTGCGGGCGGCTGGCATGGACCACGCAGCGTCAGCACCCGCCGGCGTACCCACGAGTGCACCGGTTCGCCACCGCCAGCGCCACCGAACGCGACGCGGATCAGCGGTAGACCGCACGGTGCGCGGCGTCGATCGTGCGCGCGTACAGGCCACCGGTGAGCGTGCGGTCCCGGGCGATGGCGGCCCGCGCGGCGTTCGCGCCGGGTGCGCCGTGCACCCCGCCGCCCGGGTGCGCTGACGAACTGGCCAGGAAGAGCCGGTCCACCGGGGTGTCCGCCCGTCCGAGGCCGGGGATCGGCCGCAGGAAGAGCTGCTGGTACGCCGCTGCGGTGCCACCGCCGATCGCACCGCCCACCAGGCTCGGGTCACCGGCCTCCAGGTCGGCCGGGCCGGCCACGTGCCGCCCGACGATCAGCGAGCGGAAGCCGGGGGCCGCGTCCTCCAGCACGTCCTCCATCCGCTCCAGGTGGGCGGCGATCTCCTCGGCTCGCCAGTGCCGGCGGAACGGCAGGTGGGTGTACGACCAGAGCGACTCGGTGCCGGCCGGAGAGTGGCTCGGGTCGGCCACCGACATCTGCCCTACCAGCAGGAACGGGTCCCGGGGCACCTGCTGCCGGGCCAGTGCCGCCGAGTACGTGGTGAGGCCGTTCAGGTCGGCGCCGAGATGCACGGTGCCGGCCCCCGCCACGGTCGGGTTCTTCCACGGCACCGGCGCGGACAGCGCCCAGTCCACCTTCAGCGTGGAGCCGTCCCACCGGAAATGGGTCAGATCCTCGACCAGCCGCGGCGGCAGCGCGGCAGCGCCGATCAGGTCCAGGTAGAGCGCCGGGGCGGGCACGTCCGCCAGCACCGCCCGCCGGGCCCGCCAGGTGGCGCCGCCGGCGGTGCGCACGCCCATCGCCCGGCCGCGGGCGGTGAGCACCCGGTCGACCCGGGCACCGTAGTCGATCCGGCCGCCCCGCTCGACCAGCCGGGCCACCAGCGCGTCGGTGATCTTCTGGGCACCGCCGACCGGCACCGGCCAGCCGACCTGCTGGCCGAGCATGGTGAGCAGCCAGCCGTACACCCCGGAGCCAGCCTCCTCCGGGGACAGGTCGGTGTGCAGCGCACAGCCGGCGAGCAGCGCGGGGCCGCCCTCACCGTCGAACAGCTCGTCGCCGAGCTTGCGCACCGGCACCACCAAGCGCCGGCCCAGCCGCAGCGCGCCGGACACGCGCAGCCGGCGAAGCAGGCTCAGCCCGCTGCGGACCGGCGGGAACGGGGTGGTGATGGCGTCGAGCATCGGCTCGGCCACCCGGCACCATTCGGCGTACGCAAGCCGCCAGCTGTCCCCGTCGCCCGGGGCGAACGCCTCCAGCGAGGCCGCGGTGGCGTCCGGGTCCCGGTTGATCACGGCGGCCCGTCCGTCGGGGAACAGGTGGGCGAGCACGTCCGGGGCGTGTGTCCAGGCCAGCCCGTAGCGGTCGAGGCCGAGGCCGCGCAGCACCGGCGAGGCGTACCCGAGGGGGTAGAAGGAGCTGTAGAGGTCACTGAGGTAGCCCGGGGCGGTCACCTCGGCCGAGCGGATCGCCCCGCCGGGGACCTGGGTGGCCTCCAGTACCAGCACCTCCCAGCCCGCGTCGGCCAGCAGGTTCGCGGCCACCAGCCCGTTGTGGCCGGCGCCGATGACGACGGCGTCCGCCGTGCCGGTGGGGCTCATCCGATCCGCCTACCCGGCGGGTTACCGGGCGAAACGCGTTTGCCTTGGCCGGACCGGGGCATCCACCGGCGCATGTACACGGTTGCACAGCTCATAGGTGGAGTGTGGGGTGCCGGCGGCGCGGGAGGCGAGCAGGTCGTACATGATCCGTCCGACGGCTCTCCGGTGACCACGGCGCCGGTGGCCACGGCGGACGAGGTGGCCAAGGCGGTCGAGGCCGCCCGGGGCGCGGCGGCGGAGTGGGCGGCGACCGCTCCGGCGGAGCGGGCGGGGGCCCTGCACCGCGCGGCGGACGCGGTGGCCGCCGTCGCCGACGAGCTGGCCCGGGCCACCACGGCGGAGATGGGCAAGCCGCTGGACGACGCGCGCGGCGGCGTCGCCGCCGGCATCAGCACCCTCCGGCAGTACGCGGAGCTGGGCCCGGTGCGCGGCGGGCGGACGCTGCACGGCAGCCATGCCGCGCTCGACTTCATGGCCCCCGAGCCGCGTGGCGTGGTCGCCGCGATCACCCCGTGGAACGACCCGGTGGCGGTCTCCTGCGGGCTGCTCGGCGCGGCGCTGGTCACCGGAAACGTGACGCTCTACAAGCCGAGCGAGCGCACCCCGGCCACCGGCTGGTTGCTGGCGAAGGCCTTGGACTCCGCGCTGCCGGCCGGCGTGCTGTCGCTGCTGACCGGCGGGGGCGAGGTGGGCGCGGCGCTGGCGGGGCAGGACGTCGACGTGGTCGCCCACGTCGGCTCCACCGCCACCGGCCGGACGATCGCCGCCGCAGGCGCCCGCACCGGTGCCAAGGTGCTGCTGGAGAACGGCGGCAGTGACCCGCTGGTGATCGACGCCGACGTCGACCCGATCTGGGCGGCGGAGCAGGCCGCGCTCGGCTGCTTCGCCAACGCCGGACAGATCTGCGTCGCGGTGGAGCGGATCTACGTGCACCGGGACGTGGCGGAGGACTTCGTCGACGCGCTGGTCGAGCGGGCCGCGGCGCTCAAGCTGGGCCCGGGCCGGGATCCCGACACCCAGCTCGGGCCGCTGGTCGACCGCCGGCACCGGGACCACGTGCACGGGCAGGTCACCGCGGCGGTGGCCGAGGGGGCGCGGGTACGCACCGGCGGGGAGATCCCGGACGGGCCGGGCGCGTTCTACCCGGCGACCGTGGTCGCCGACTGCCGGCACGAGATGGCCCTGGTCCGCGAGGAGACGTTCGGCCCGGTCGCCCCGGTGATCGTGGTCGACTCGTTCAGCGAGGGGCTGCGGTGCGCGGCCGATTCCCCGTACGGGCTGGCCGCCACCGTGCTGACCGGCTCGATGAGCCACGCCCACCGGGCCTGGCGGGAACTGCCGGTGGGCACGGTCAAGGTCAACGCGGTCTTCGGGGGCGCGCCGGGCGGCGCCGCGCAGCCGCGGCGCGGCAGCGGCCAGGGCTTCGGGTACGGCCCCGAGCTGCTCGACGAGTTCAGCGCGGTGAAGGCCGTGCACATTGAGGCGCCGGGCGGCGGCCACTGGTGACCACCGCCCGGCGGCGGGGGCGGCGGCTCACCGGCCGCCGCGCGCCTCGCGGGTCGCCTTGTCGTTCGCCTTCTGGATCGCCTTGACCAGTTCCGGCTTGGTCATCCGGGACCGGCCGGGCACCTCCAGCTTCTTGGCGACCTGCATCAGGTGCTCCTTGGGCGCGTTGGCGTCCACCCCGACGGCGGTGGGCGCCCGCCGGGCCGGGCCACCACCGGCGGCCTGCTGGTCGCTCGGGCCCGTACGGCCCTTCGGCTCCCAGTGGTCGCCGACCTTCTCGAATTTGTGCTTCACCGCGGCGAATGCGGTGCGGTGCGCCCGCTCCCCCTCGCCGTACGTCTCCACGGCCGAGTCGTGCGTCTTCTCCCAGGTCCGCTGTGCCTTGTCCGGGGAGCGCCGCAGCGTGCTGGGCAGTACCTCGCGCCCGGGCATCTCGTCCTCCTCCGTCTCGATGCGTTCCCATGACCGTTCCCGCACGCCCCCGGCGACAAACCGGCACCCGGTTTGTCGATTTTCGCCACGGGGTACCGCCGGGCCACGCGAGAGGCGCGCCGGAGGGAGCGATCATGGCGGCGACGACGGAGCCGGCGGTCACCGGCCGGCAGCGGGCCGGGATCCCCCGACGGATGCGCCAGCTGAGCTGGGCCACCTGGCGTGGGGTGCTGGCCCGGGGCGGGCGGAACTTCGTCAAGGACAACTGCGCGGACTGGGCCGCGGCCCTGACCTACTACGGAGTGCTGGCGCTCTTCCCCGCCATCGTCGTGGTGGTGGCCCTGGTCGGGCTGGTCTCCGACGGTGAACGGACCGTTGACACCGTGATCGACCTGGCCCGGGAGATCGGGGCCGGTTCGGTGGTCGGCAACGACGGGTTCGTCGGCGTCGTCCGCGGGGTGGTGGAGCAGCAGGGGTCGGCGAAGGTGCTGCTCAGCTTCGGCCTGCTCGGCGCGCTCTGGTCGGCGTCCGGGTTCATCGGCGCGTTCACCCGGGCGTCCAACGCCATTTACGGGGTCGAGGAGGGGCGACCGTTCTACCGGCTGCGCCCGCTGCAGATCGGCCTGGCCGCGGTGTCGCTGGTGCTGCTCGCCGCGGTCGCCACCGGGCTGATCGTCAGCGGCCCGGTCACCGACGCGATCGGTGACCGGTTGCACGCCGGCGGGTTGGCGCGCACGGTGTGGACGGTGGCGAAGTGGCCGGTGCTCGCCCTGGTGGCGATGATGCTGTTGTCGCTGCTGTTCTGGATCGCCCCGAACGTCCGGCAGCCCCGGTTCCGCTGGCTCACCCCGGGCGGCGCCCTCGCCCTGCTGGCCTGGGTGGTCGCCTCCGCCGGCTTCGGCCTCTACGTCGCCAACTTCGGGTCGTACGACGTGACGTACGGCAGTCTCGGCGCGGTCATCGCCTTCCTGGTCTGGCTCTACCTGTCCAACTGTGCGCTCATGCTGGGCGTACAGGTCAACGCCGAAGTCCAGCGCGGCCGGGTGCTGCAGGCCGGCGCGACCGACCCGGGCCAGGAGGTGCTGCCGCCTCGTGCGCCGGCCGATTCGTGACCGGATGACCGGCTCGGCCGGCCGCCCCCGGTTTACCGGCGGTCCCGTCGGGCATGTCTGTTCGCATGGAACGAGGCAGCAGCAAGCACTCGCCCAGGGTCGACGACAACATGGTCCAGGACGTCAGCGGCCTCCTGCAGGGGCCGGGCGCTGCGGGCTCCCGTGTCGACGAGTCTCGCCAGCCGGAGCCCGCGGGCGAGGACCAGCCGGAGCCGAAGACGGTGACGGCCGGCGCGAGCCGCGGCGGCAACCCGCAGGGCATGAGCATGGACGATGTCGAGGCCCGCAGCCGCCTCGGCCGGTTCATCACCATGACGGCCCTACCCGGGGACCGCGACGCCCTGGTGGCCAACGCGCGGGAGAACCAGGCGCCGGCCGACATCGTCGACGCGCTGGAACGCCTGCCCGACGGCACCCGCTACCAGACGGTTTCCGAGGTGTGGGCCGCACTCGGGCACAAGAACGAGACGACGCGCTGGTGAGCGGATCGGTCACGATCCGAAATGGACACCAGCGGAACAGGAGGATCCTGCGATGAGCGGCGTTATGGAACACGTCGAGGTTGACGTCCCGATCCGCACCGCATACGACCAGTGGACGCAGTTCGAGGAGTTTCCCCACTTCATGGAGGGCGTCCAGGAGGTTCGGCAGCTCTCCGACACGATGACCCACTGGACGGTCGAGATCGCCGGCGTGAAGCGCGAGTTCGACGCCGAGATCACCGAGCAGCTACCGGACGAACGGGTGGCCTGGCGGGCCACCGAGGGCACCCGGCAGGCCGGTGTGGTGACCTTCCACCGCCTCGACGAGGGGCACACCCGGGTCACCCTGCAGATGGAGTTCGAACCGCACGGCATGGTCGAGCAGGCCGGCGACAAGCTCGGCATGGTGGACCGCCGGGCCAGGGGCGACCTGGAGCGGTTCAAGCAGTTCATCGAGCGACGCGGCCAGGAGACCGGTGCCTGGCGGGGCATGGTCGAGCGGCCGACCCCCTGACGTCGCCGACCCCCGTGCAACGACAGCTCCGACGGCCGCCGGTGATCCGGCGGCCGTCGCCGTGCCCGGTCGGCGCGAGCGCCCGCGGCCGTTTGCGGTCACCGCGCCCGGGTACCGCTGGGGAATGACCGACAACGACAGGCACGTGTGGCGCGACGAGACCCGCACTCCCCTGCACGAGCTGGACCGGGCACTCGCCCGGTCCACCGTCGACGGGCAGGCCGACGACGTCACCGGCAACGACGCCGGCGAGGAGGCCGCGTTCGGCCACGGGCCCGAGCCGGTGGACCGCGGCGCCGGCCCGGAGGCCGAGCGGCGGGAGATGACCGACGCGGACCGGGCGTACCGGCCGTCGTCCACCGGCCGGACCGGCCCCGACGCATGAGCCAGGGCGTTCCGGGCGCCGGGCGGCGCCCGGAACGCCCACCGATCGGGCCAGCCCGTCCGTGGATCAGCCGAAACGGCAGGAAGCGCGATACGCGCGGCCGGGAAAACGGACAGCCCAGCCAGAATCGGCCGAACGGGGGCGGCCACGCCGCGGCTCCGCGTAACACTTTCGGGATGCAACAGGGCTCCGGCTTCCTCACCCCACGTCAGCGCCGCCTGGCTTGGCTGGGCTTCCTGCTCGCCGCCATCCAGGCGCCGGTCGCCGCCAAGCTGGTCTCCGACGGCTCCTGGCTCTTCAGCCTCATCGTGGCCCTCATGGTGGCGATAGTGATCATCGCCGACGATGCGACGCGACGCCGGCCGGCAGAGGGTCCGTCCGCGGACTAGCCGCCAGTGCCGGGGCGTGCCTCGTGCCCTGGCCGTCCCCGGCTGCGTCGGCGTTCCTTCATCTCCGCCTCGTAGAGATGGCGCCGCCCGCCGACCAGTGCGTCGCGGGCTTGTCGGTCCACCTCGCGGAAGAGCGCGTAGTACCCGTCGTCGAAGTCCTCGACGATCTGGAAGGTCCACCGTCCGGAGATCACGTTGCGGCCGAGCAGGTCCCGGCCGACCCGATCGGCGATCTCGTGCTGGCCCGCGGACCGGAACAGTTCCACCGCGTCGTCGAGCATCAGGTCGGCGTGGCCGATCAACTGGTGCATCGAATAGAGGTGCCCGCGGGCGCGTTCCACCGTCTCCAGGGCCTCGCTGAGCTTGCCGAGCGCCTCGACGGTGGCGTCACTCACGCCCGCCGGCCGCCGGTGCGCCTCGTCCGGTCCGTCCACCTGCTCTCCCAATTCCGTTTCTCCGCGGGGTCGGCCGCGCCGGTTCACGTGGTCCCCTTCTGCCCCGGACGGCCGGCGCAGTCCCGTTGCCTGCACTGCGACGGCCTGATACCCGGTCGTCCTGGTGACACGCCGGGCGGACCATCACGAATTTCCCGATCTGCCCGGCCGGACCGGTGCCGGCCTCCCCGTTCGCGGGCCTGCCGCGACGCCTGACAGGAGCCTCCGCGCCACGCTCCGGATAGGCTGCGGTCATGCCAGGCACGGTCGGGCGGGTCCCGACGCCATCAGCCCCCGTCTCGGGAGCGCCCATGGGCTCGGACGCCACCACGTCCGGCGCGTCCGCCGTGCTGGCCCATTCGTGGGCCGCGACACCGCTGGGGGCGCCGGAGGGCTGGGATCCGGCCATCCGGGCCGTGGTCGACCTGGTGCTCGCCTCACCCGTACCGATGGCGCTGCTCTACGGTGACGACCTGGTCCTGCTCTACAACGACGGGTACGCCTCGCTGATCGGCGCCCGGCACCCGGCGGCGCTCGGGCGGCCGGCGACGGAGGTGTTCGCCGACGTCTGGCACGAACCCGGCGCCGGGGAGGTGATCGAGCGGGCGTACCAGCGGGGCGAGCCCTTCCTGGACCGCGAGTCGGTCCTGCCGATCGACCGGCACCAGGCCGGCGTTGCCGACCCCGCGGTGTTCACCCGCGGCTACTCTCCGGTCCGGGACAGCGCCGGTCAGATCGTCGGCGTGCTCACCGTGACCGCGCAGACCGTCCAGGTCACCCAGCAGTTGCAGAGCCTGAGCGACTTCGCCGCGGCGCTCTCCGGCACGCTCACCCTGGACGACGTCGCCAGGATCACCCTGCGCTACTGCCTCAACTCCTTCAACGCCGACCGGGTCTCCCTACTGGTCGACGAGGGGTCGGCCTGGCGGATGGTCCGCCGGATCCGCGGTGAGCTGCTCGACGAGGCCGACGAGCGGCTGCCGCCGCTGTGGCGTCGGCAGCCGGCCGACGAGCCACCGCCGATCGTGGTGACCGCCCGCAGCGGCGTGCCATCCTTCACCGTCGACGGGCAGCCGCTGCGTGACACCGCGGCGGATCGGCACGACCAGAAGGTCCGGGCGCTCGCCTCCCTACCGCTGCGCTCGAGCGTGATCCGGGGCGCGTTGACCGTCGGCTACCAGTCCCCGCACCCCTGGTCCCCGGCGGAGCGCGCGCTGCTCGCCGCCTCGGCGGAGCTGGTCGGTCAGGCCGCCGAACGGGCCCGCCGCTTCGAGACCCAGCACGGCACCGCCCAACTGCTGCAGCGCAGCATGCTCCCCGAGCAGCTGCCCGACCTGCCCCGGCTGCGCATCGCCGCCCGGTACGACCCGGGCGTGGACGGCAACGCCGCCGGCGGCGACTTCTACGACGCGTTCGTGCTGCCCACCGGCGCGCTCGGCGTCGTCCTCGGCGACGTGGCCGGGCACGATGTCCAGGCAGCCGCCCGGATGGGTCAGGTGCGGGCGGCGCTGCGCGCGCTCGCGCTCACCGATCCCCGGCCGGACGCGGTGCTCGCCGGCCTGGACCGGCTGGTCGGGAGCCTGGGCATCGAGGGCGGCACCCAGGAACTCTTCGTCACCGTGGTGTTCGGGGTGATCGAGGCCGACCAGGAGCGGATCATCCTGGCCAGCGCCGGCCACCCCGCGCCGCTGATCCGGCGCGGCCCGGTCGAGGGCGAGCCCGCCGCCGAGTACGTCGAGGTGCCGCCCGGCCCGCCGCTGGGCCTCGGCTGCCACCCGCGGACCGTAACCGTGCCCTTCCGCCCCGGCGACACGCTGCTGCTGTACAGCGACGGGGTGGTGGAGCGGCGCTGGCAGGACCTGTCGGCGGGCCTGGCCGGGCTGGGCGCGGCGGTGACCGCGGCGGGCAGCGGTGATCCCCGGGCGCTCTGCGCGGTGGCCACCGCCGCCGTGCCGGGGACGACCGAGGACGACGTGGCGGTGCTGGCGGTGGAGCACGCGCTCAGGCCGAGCCGGTCGGCCAGCATGGAGGTCCCGGCCGAGCCGACCGCGCCGAGCCGGGTACGGCACTGGATGACCGCGCAGCTCACCCTGTGGCAGGTGCCCGAGGGGGTGATCGGCGCCGCCGTGCTGTGCACCAGCGAGCTGACCACCAACGCGCTGCTGCACGCCCGGACCGCCGCCCGGGTGGAGATCGACCTGAGCGCGGAGCGGCTGCTGGTCTCGGTCGCCGACTCCGGCACCCGGGGCCAGGTGACCCGGGCACAGACGGACACCCTGAGCAGCCGCGGGCGCGGCCTGGGGCTGATCGAGGAGCTGAGCGACGCCTGGGGCACCGACCCCACGGTGCGCGGTTCGACCGTCTGGTTCGAGATCCTCATCCCCGCCGGCTGACCAGCGCGTCGGCGGCGGCGCTGCGCGACGGGCACGACACCATGTACGCCGAGTACTGGGAGCGACTGACGCCGCTGCCGCGGGCGGTGGACCTGCTGCGCGCCTGCGCGGCGCGGGGGCTGCGGGTGGTGCTGGCCACCTCGGCGGCCGAGCACGAGGTGGCCGCGCTGCGGGCCACGCTCGGCGCGGACGACGTGATCGACACCGTCACCTCCTCGGCCGACGCGCAGGAGAGCAAGCCGGCCCCGGACATCCTGGTCGCCGCGCTGGACCAGTCCGGGCTGGCCGCCGAGCGGGTGGTGTACGACGATCCGGCGGCGCTGCTCGACGCCCTCGACGAGAGCGCCATCGCGGCCCTGGGCTGAGCCGGCGCCACGGTGCCGGGTCGCATCCGGAACAAGCCGGACACCGAGGCATAGCGGACCGGATTCCGGGGCACTGGTGACCACCTGGCCGCCGCAGGGCGGCGGGAGGGTGGTGGAACCGGTGGATGTCGCTATCGCGCTGCTGGGCGCCGGTGCGCTGCTGGCCGGGGTGCTGCCGCGGCTGCTGGAGCGCCGGCCGCTGTCGATGCCGATCGCCTTCCTCGGGCTCGGCATGCTGGTGTTCCTGCTGCCCACCGGGCTGCCGACGCCGGACCCGCTGCGCTGGCCGGAAGTCACCACCCACCTCACCGAGATCGGCGTGATCGTCGCGCTGATGGGCGCCGGGCTGAAGATCGACCGGCCGCTGAGCCGGGTCCGCTGGGCGTCGACCTGGCGACTGCTGGCGATCGCCATGCCGCTGTGCATCGGGGCGGTGGCGCTGCTCGGCTGGTGGTGGGCGGGCCTGGTGCCGGCGGCGGCGCTGTTGCTGGGTGCCGCGCTCGCCCCGACCGACCCGGTGCTCGCCTCCGACGTGCAGGTGGGCGAGCCGACCGACGTGGAGGACTCCGAGGACGAGGTCCGCTTCGCCCTCACCTCCGAGGCCGGGCTGAACGACGGCCTGGCCTTCCCCTTCGTGTACGCGGCCATCGCCATCGCCACCACCAGCCTCGCCTCGGCGGACTGGCTGGCCCGCTGGTTCACCGTGCACGTGCTCTACCAGATCGCCGTCGGGGTGGGCGGCGGGCTGCTGATCGGCTGGTTGCTCGGCAAGCTCTTCTTCCGGGCGCCGAGCAACCTGCGGCCGGCCCGGCACGCCGAGGGCTTCCTCGCGCTGGCCGCGACCTTCCTGGCGTACGGGCTGGTGGAGGTGGCCGGCGGGTACGGCTTCCTGGCCGTCTTCGTGGCCGCCCGGGCGATCCGGGCCGCCGAGCGGACCCATGAGTTCCACTCCGTGCTGCACGACTTCGCCGAGCAGGTCGAGCGCCTGCTGACTGTGCTGTTGCTGCTGCTGTTCGGTGGGGCGGTGGTCGGCGGCCTGCTCGCCCCGCTGACCTGGCCGGCGGCCCTGGTCGGGCTGGCTCTGGTCTTCGTGATCCGGCCGCTGTCCGGGTGGCTGTCGCTGCGCGGTGTCCCCGGCCGCCCGGCCGAGCACTGGGTGATCTCCCTGTTCGGCATCCGCGGCGTCGGCTCGTTCTACTACCTGGCGTACGCGACCAGCAAGACCGACTTCCCTCAGGCCGAGCTGCTCTGGGCAACGGTCGGCCTGGTGGTGGTCGTCTCGGTGGTGGTGCACGGCATCGCGGCCACCCCGGTGATGCAGCTGCTCGACCGAGCGGGCGAGCGGAGCCGCGACGCCTCGGCACCGGACCGGGCGGAAGTCAGCGCGGCGGCAGGCGGTGCAGCTCCACCCGGTCGAGCCGTCCCGCCGCCACCCGCGCGGTCAGGTATGTGGCGTACGGCTGGGCCCGCCGGTCGGTGGGTGAGCCGGGGTTGAGCAGGCGCAGGCCGTTCGGGGCGGTGCTGTCCCACGGGATGTGGGAGTGCCCGAAGACCAGCAGGTCGCAGTCGGGGAAGGCGGTCAGGCAGCGCTCCTCCCGGCGGGTCTTCGGTCCGGTCTCGTGCACCACCGCCACCCGCAGCCCGGCCAGCTCGGCCCGGGCCACCTCGGGCAGCCGGGCACGCAGCGGTGGCCCGTCGTTGTTGCCGTACACGCCGACCAGCCGGCGGGCCCGCGCCGCCACCGCGTCCAGCAGCGACACGTCCACCCAGTCCCCCGCGTGCAGCACCACGTCGGCCGCGTCGATCGCCGCCCAGAGCGCCGGCGGAAGGTCCCGCGCCCGCTTCGGCACGTGCGTGTCGGCGGTGATGACCAGCTCCACCCTCCAATCCTCCCCCCAGACGCTCAGGCGGGGAGAACCGCGGTCGGCTGACGGCCACGGTCAGGCGCCCTGGCCCTGGTTCTGCATCAGACCACCGTCGATTGCGGTCCTTCCGCCAACCGTCCGGTCATCCGCGTGTTCCCTCCGTGGTCGCCGCACCGGTCGGCACGGCCGCTCGCCCGGCGCGGCCGAGCCGCACGGCTGCGTCGGTGATCCGGCCCGCGGCGTTGATCAGGCCGATGTGCGAGAAGGCCTGCGGGAAGTTGCCCAGCTGCTCACCGGTGGCCTGGTCGATCTGCTCGGCGTACAGCCCCAGGTCGTTGACCCGCGCGGCGAGCTGCTCGAAGAGCCGGCACGCCCGGTCCAGCTCGCCCGCCTCGGCGAGGCAGCTGACCAGCCAGAACGAACAGATGACGAAGCCGGCCGGGTCGGTGTCCCAGCGCCGCAGCAGGCCGCCCCGGGACAGGTGGCGCTCCACCACGTCCATCGTGGACCGCATCCGGGGGTCGTCGGCCGGCAGGAAGCCGACCAACGGCATGATCAGCACCGAGGCGTCCAGGTTGTCCGAGTCGAAGGCTCCGGTGTACGCCCCGAGTCGCTCGTTCCAGCCCCGGGTGAGCACCTCCTGGCGCACCTCGTCGCGGGCCGCCGCCCAGCGGGCCACGTCACCGTCGTCGCCGATCCGCCGCCCGAAGCGGACCGCCCGGTCCAACGCGGTCCAGCACTGCACTTTGGACGACAGGTAGTGCCGCTCGGCATCCCGGGCCTCCCACATCCCGGCGTCCGGCCGGCGCCAGTCCAGCACCGCCTGGTCGGCGAGGGCGTGCAGCAGGTGCCCGACCTCGGGCGACATCGGGTCGAGGTAGTACCGCATCAACCAGGCGGCGTCGAGGATCTCGCCGAGCACGTCGGTCTGCCGCTGCCGCCAGGCGTCGTTGCCGACGAAGACCGGCCGGCTGTCGGCGTACCCGGCGAGGTGGTCGAGGCGGTGTTCGGTGAGGTCCCGCTCGCCCTCCACGCCGTACATGATCGGCACGGGTTCGTCGCCGATCAGGCCCATGGCCCGGGACACCCAGGCGAACTGCCGGTTCGCCTCGTCGGGGCAGGCGGCCAGCCAGAGCGCCTGGAGGGTGAGGCTGAAGTCGCGCACCCAGACGAAGCGGTAGTCGTAGTTGCGGTCGCCGCCCAGTTCCTCCGGGAGCGAGGTGGTGGCCGCCGCGACGACTCCCCCGCTGGGCTGGTAGGTCATCCCCTGCACCACGATCGCGCTGCGCCGCACCTGGTCGCGGTACCACCCCTGGTATTCGTGCAGGCCGGCCCAGGACCGCCAGCCGGCGACCGCGTCGGCCACCACCTGGTCGGCGTCGGGCAGGCCGGGCTCGCCACCGTCGTAGGTCGGGGCGTACCCGAGGGTGAAGTGGTGGGTGGAGCCGGCGCGGGCGGTGAAGCGACCGGTGGCGGTGCCCTCGCCGCACCTCATCGGCACGTTGGCGCGGAGGCTCAGCCGGGTGCCGCCCGCGATGGCGTCGATCGTGTCCGGGCTGCCGGTGAGGTAGGCGCGGATCCTGCCGTACTCGAAGCGGGGCTGGTACTCCACCCGCATCGGCACCTCACCGGAGAGCCCCTCGACGACCCGGGCGAGCACCCGCGGGGAGCGCAGGCCGATGTCGTGACCGCGCGCGCCGGGCTCCAACGCCAGGGCGTCCGTCACGGCCACCGCTCCGGTCCGCGTGGTGAAGACGGTACGCAGCACCAAGGTGTCCTCCAGGTAGGACCGCTCGCTGGTGAAGTCGTCCTCGGGCCGGATGCTCCAGTGCCCGGCGGAGTCGTCGAGCAGCCGCCCGAAGACCGAGGGGCCGTCGAAGCGGGCCGGGCACCACCAGTTCACCGCGCCGGCGCGGTCCACCAGCGCCGCGCTGCGCCCGTCGGCGAGGAACCCGTGCTCGCTGATCCGTCCGGCGTCCACGCCGGTGGCTACCCGCTCGGGCCCGCGCCACGCCCGTCGTCCGGCCCGGCCGGACGCGTTACCAACCGAAGGGGGTGGGAACGCGGCGGGTTGACGAAGGAGGACCCTCATGACCAGACCCTCGACGCCGAGCGCGGCCTGGCGACCCGGAATGCCGGGTGGCGACAACCTCCCGTCCGGTCCGGGCGGCCACCCGGCCGCGCCGAGCCGGGACGGGCACGGGCCGGAGACCGGGCCGCCGACCGTGACGATCGGGTCGTACCCGGACTATCCGTCCGCTCAGCGCGTGGTGGACTACCTGGCCGACAACCGCTTCCCGGTGGAACAAGCGTCGATCATCGGCACCAACCTCACCCTGGTGGAGACGGTGCTGGGCCGTATGACCACCGGCCGGGCCGCCCTGATCGGTACGGGCACCGGCGCCTGGTTCGGGCTCTTCATCGGGTTGCTCTTCGGCATCTTCACCGCCGGCAACTGGATCGCGGTGATCGTGGCCGGGTTGGTGATCGGCGCGATCTGGGGTGCCGTGTTCGGGGCGGTGGCCCACGCGATGACCGGGGGTCGGCGCGACTTCACCTCGGCCAGTTCGCTGCGGGCCAGCCATTACGCGGTGACAGTGCACGCCGACCTGGCGGACCAGGCGCGACAGTTGCTCGGCCGGATGCACCTGACGCCGACCGGCACGACCGCCCGCTGAGTCGACCGGCGCGAGAACATCAGTCGTGGTACGCCAGCTCCCCCGCCCTGATCGGGGCGTCGAGTCGATTCTCGGGCGGGGCGAGCGGGCAGGCCCAGCGGTCGTCGTAGGCACAGCTCGGGTTGTAGAGGTAGTTGGCGTCCAGGCGGACCCGCCCGCCGGGCAGCACCGTCAGGCCGCGTCCGAAGGTGCCCTTCACCGTGTCGGTCAGGTAACGCCCGCCCCCGTATGTCTCGTCGCCGCAGGTGGCGTCGCGCAGCGGCACGAACAGCCCGCCCCCGTACGCCTCGATCCACCACACGGTGAGCGGCCCCCACGGCGTCTCGGCCACCGCGACCCGGCGGTAGCGGACGACTCCGTCGGGCCCACCGGTGTCGATGGTCTCCGTGCCGGCGGCGGGACGTAGCGGCGCCTCGACCACGGCCGCCGGGTCGGGCGGGAACCAGCGCAGCCCGGTGAAGCCGGGCCGGTCGGCCGCCGGCACCGGGCTGCACGGATGTGAGCGGAACAGCTCGTCCCGGGCGGCCCGGAAGCCGGCCAGGTCCAGGTCGGAGAGATACAGCCGGGCCAGCTGCTCCCGCCAGTCGAGCAGGTCGAGATCATCCATCCCCCGACCGTAGCCGGGCTGGCGGTGAGACCTCCCTTCAAATTCCAATCGCATCATCCTCTAGGCCGCTGTCGCCCCGCTCACACAACGTCTCAAGGTACTTGTTCAAATTTTAAATGGTGCTACTGTCGGAGCCATGACCGAGAGCCTGAGCCCCGAGCGAATGGCCGCCTGGCGCGCGTACATCGAGGCGAGCCAGCGGCTCTTCACCCAGCTCGAGGACGACCTGCGCGCGGACAGCGAGCTGAGCTTCGCCGACTACCACGTGCTGGTGCTGCTCTCCGAGGCGCCGGGGCAACGGCTGCGGATGGGCGAGCTGGCCGGCCGGCTGGTGTTCTCGCCGAGCCGACTGACGTACCAGATCTCCGTGATGCAGAAGCGGGGCCTGGTGGCCCGGCAGTCCTGCCCGGAGGACCGGCGCGGCAGCGAAGCCGTGCTGACCGCCGCCGGCCTGCTGGCGCTGCGCGAGGCCGCGCCGCACCACCTGCGCTCCGTGCGCACCCACCTGATGGACGACCTCGACGACGCCGAGGTCGCCTGCCTCAC
The DNA here is from genome assembly GCF_047921475.1 of Micromonospora sp. SL4-19. Classification (NCBI taxonomy): domain Bacteria; kingdom Bacillati; phylum Actinomycetota; class Actinomycetes; order Micromonosporales; family Micromonosporaceae; genus Micromonospora; species Micromonospora sp. SL4-19. The sequence continues at coordinate 11,146 of NZ_JBLROB010000027.1, read as the reverse complement.
CCGGGTCTTCGAGCGGCTCGGCCGGCGCCTGCGCGCCGACCGCGACGCGTCGTCCACCCCGGCCGACAAGTAAGGAGCCCGAGATGCCCGCCATCAACGTCGACGACGTCCTCGTCCTGCCCCGCCTGCCGCAGCTGGACGAGTCCACCACCTTCCGCCCGGTCCGCCGGTTGACCACCGCGCCGAGCGGTTTCGAGGGCGAGGGTTTCCCGGTCCGCAAGGCCTTCGCCGGCGTCCCGCTGACCGAGCTGGATCCGTTCATCCACCTCGACCAGATGGGCGAGGTCGACTACGCCCCGGGCGAGGCGAAGGGCACCCCGTGGCACCCGCACCGCGGCTTCGAGACGGTGACCTACATGATCGACGGGATCTTTGACCACCAGGACTCGCAGGGCGGCGGCGGCACCATCACCGACGGCGACACCCAGTGGATGACGGCCGGCAGCGGCCTGCTGCACATCGAGGCGCCGCCGGAGCACCTGGTGATGAGCGGCGGCCTCTTCCACGGCATGCAGCTCTGGGTCAACCTGCCCCGCGTGGCGAAGATGAATCCGCCGCGCTACCAGGACATCCGCGGCCGGGAGTCGGCGCTGCTGACCACGCCCGACGGCGGCGCGCTGATCCGGGTGATCGCCGGGGAGATCGCCGGGCACCAGGGCCCGGGCTCGACCCACACCCCGATCACCATCGCACACGTGACGCTCCAGCCCGGCGCGGAGCTGAGCCTGCCCTGGCGGCCGGACTTCAACGCGCTGGTCTACGTGATGGCCGGCCGAGGCACGGTGGGCACCGACCGCCGTCCGATCCACCTCGGCCAGCTGGCCGTGCACGGCCCGGGTGACGCGCTGCGGGTCACCGCAGACGCGAAGCAGGACAGCAACACGCCCGCGCTGGAGCTCTACCTGATGGGCGGGCAGCCGATCCGGGAGCCGGTGGCGCACTACGGCCCGTTCGTGATGAACACCCGGGACGAGCTGGTCCAGGCGTTCGAGGACTACCAGGCCGGCCGGCTCGGCGTGATCCCGGCCGGGCGGCTGCCGCACACCGGCGGCGAGGGCGACCGGCCCTGACCGGTTCCGTACGCGGTGGGGCGTCCCGGGCTCATCCGGGGCGCCCACCGACGGTTCAGGAGACGGCGAAGATGCCGGCCACGCCGAGGATCACCATCAACAGGACCGCCAACAGCGCACCCCGCTCCCCCTCCACCGCCTGCTCGCGGTATTCGGTCACGGTGTTCGTCGTCTCGGCGGGCATGCTGTGGCCTCCTCGGTTGCGCAGCTGGTGTCCGGCAGCGCCCACGCGAAGGCCCGGCCGACCAGGGTGGTCGGCGTGCGGGGCCGTCCCGGGGGGTCCTGCCGTGAGGACGGTGTCGACCTCGGGAGGCTGGAGCGCGGCGATGCGGGACGGTTCCTCATCGCGCGGGAACGCGCCAACCCGGCACCTGAATTACCCGTCCGGGCGACGCGAAACCTCCCCGCGCCGTTGATTCACGGCGCCGCGTATCCTGGCCGGCCAACGGCGGGGTGCGGCGTTGTGCGGGGCTGGTCTACGCCCTGGTCCCCAGGCCGCTGGGGGCTCGACGCGCCGGCACCCGGTGCGCCGGCCCGAGGTCCGCGGCAGCCGACGGGGCGTCGAGCGCGTTCGGCCCCGACGGGTACGCGAACGACACCCGCGGCGAGTAGAAGCCCCCGCAGATGACGAGCGGGTTGGCGGGGCGTAGCGCGTAAACCTGGCGCTCGGGGGCCAGGAACTCGACCGACTCGACCTCGAACGGGGTCACCGGCTCCGCCACGAACGGGTAGTCGGCGGTGAACAGCTCCCCGTCCCGGCCGGTCAGGTAGCGGTGGTGCCCGCTGCACACCCGGATGCCGGGGTGCCCGACGCGCGCGACGACCCGGATGATCGGCGTCCCGTCCACGTGGGTCTCCGCCGTGAGCTGCCCGCCCTGAACGACCAACCGGGTCTCGCCCGGCGCCGCCGGAGCGCCCCGGGCGGCGGCGTACTCGCGTACCCGGGGGCTGGAGGCGAGATAGTGGGTCCACCAGCCACCGGGGGTGCCGCCCACCGGCGGCGGGTCGATGCCGTCGAGGGCGACGCCGAGGTGGGTGAGGGAGTACACGCCGAAGCCGGAGGTCTGCGACTCGTCGTCCACCACGTACTGGCAGAGGAACACCTGCCGGTCCGGACGCGGCCGGAGCCCGGGGGGCACGAGCGCCGCGACCGCGTCGGGGTCCGCCGGGAGCCAGCTGAACTGGAGCATCCGGGCGTTGACGACGAGTTGTGGAGCGGCGGGATCGAGCACGATGCCTCCGTATGCGGATATAACAGGGACGCTACGGGTGGTCTCGTTGGTGGGACAACGACGTAAAGGCGGCAATGTGAGCCGACTGTCGGGTTTGCCGTTGGCCGGTCGGTTGACCGTGGGGGAACCGAGCGGGCAGGTGGCGGGGACCGCCAGGGCGGAGGCCGGAAGCCCAACGAGTCAAGGAAATCTTGCCCGATAAATCCCACTTCGTGCCGTAAAGCAACTTAGGTGCATCATACTTTCGGCTGGATTTTCTCCGGCTGATCGGGTTACGGTGTCTCCCGAACGGACCAACCGAAGCTAAACCGAAGAGTCACGTCTCATTCTTCGCGGACGAGGTGCAGGGAGGACCACGCATGACCGCGCACACGATCAGCGAACAGGCGACCAGAGCGCCGTCCACCTCCGAGAAGCTCGACCCGCGCGCACTCACCGACAGCGCCGCCGACCTGCTCGCCGCGATGGCCGCGCTGCCCGCCAACCACCCGTCGCGGCCCGCGATGCGCGACAAGGCCATCGAGGCCTGGCTGCCGCTCGCCAACCACCTCGCCCACCGCTACAGCGGCCGGGGCGAGCCCACCGACGATCTGGCGCAGACCGCCGCGATCGGCCTGATCAAGGCGATCGACAAGTTCGACCCTTCCCGGGGCGTCGACTTCGCCGGCTACGCCATCCCGACCATCATCGGCGAGCTCAAGCGGCACTTCCGCGACCGCACCTGGGACATCCGGGTGCCCCGTCGCCTCCAGGAGCTGCGGCTGGCCATCTCCGACGCCAACAGCTCGCTGCTGCAGACCCTCGGCCGCTCGCCCACGGTCGCCGACATCGCCGCCCACCTCAACCTCACCGAGGAAGAGGTCCTGGAGGGACTGGAGGGCGCCCGCGCGTACAACGCGGTGTCGCTGTCCACCCCCACCGGCGACGGTGACCGGGCCACCGAGCTGGGCGACCTGCTCGGCGGCGAGGACGGCGAGTTCGAGCTGGCCGAGGTCCGGGTGGCCCTGGGCCCGGCGCTGGCCACGCTGGACGAGCGCGAGCAGAAGATCCTCACCCTGCGCTTCTACGGCAATCTGACCCAGTCGCAGATCGCCGAGCAGATCGGCGTGTCACAGATGCACGTGTCCCGGCTGCTGGCTCGGGCCCTGACGAAGCTGCGCGGGCAGCTCGACGGAACCTACTAGGGGGTGGCGATGATGGCCGGGTCGGCGGGCCCGGCCATCGTCGCGTTCAGGCAGGCCCGGTCGGCGGTTCGCCGGCCGGGCCGTTCCGGTTCGGCCGGCGAGCCTCAGCCGACCGGCTCGCGCCACATCGGATAGAAGGCGGCACCGTCGGGCAGGCGGAACGGCTCGGCGGATCGGTAGCCGTGGCGGGCGTACAGCTTGCGGCTGCGCTCGCTGCTCGCCTCCAGGTACCCGGGTAGGCCCTCGGCGTCGAGTACGGCGTGATGGTGGCGCAGCAGGACGTTGCCCAGCCCCCGTCCCTGCCGCTCGGGCGCGACCGCCAGGAACGCCAGGTGGTGGTGATCCGCGTGCGGATGGTGCGCCTCGAACAACTCGTCGAGGTGCTGGAACCGCGGGGTCCACTCGCCGCAGGCGGCGGCGAGCCGGGCGTCGTAGTCGGCCGGCGGCGGGGCCGGCTCGCCGGCCTGCGGCAACCAGACCGCGACCGCCGCGCGGTCCGCGGTGGCGTGCACGATTCCGTGCCGCATCGCGTGGTCGACCAGGATCTCGAAGTTGTCGGCGAGCACCGCCTCCCGCTTCGCCTCGTCCGGCACCAGCCACCGGGTGACGTCCAGGGGCTGGAAGGCCATGGCGATCCGCTCGGCGACCGACCGGGTCTCCGCCGGCCCCAGCCGCTCGACCGGCACGTCGGTCATCGGGACGACTCCGCCCCGACCGGCACCACCTCGTCGGAGACCCGCGGCGCGTCGACGACGGCGCTCTCCGCGCCCAGCCCGATCCGGGCGTACACGTCCGGCCGGGTGCGGCGCAGCACCAGCCCCCAGAGCAGCCCGAGCAGCGCCGCGACCGGGTAGACCGCCGGGATCCCCCAGCGCAGCGGCGAGTCCGGATCGACCCCGAGCAGGTTGGCGAAGTTGTCCACCGCGACGACGATGACGGCGATCAGCGCGATCGCGGCGAGGGCGGGGGCGATCGCCCGGCGCCACAGCGTCTCCTCGGTGCGGGTCCGGGCGAAGAAGGCGATCACCGCGACCGCGGTGGCGGTGATCAGCAGCAGCACGCCGAACCCGCCGCCCGTGCCGCCCCAGAAGAACAGCTGCACCAGCGGGTCCCAGCCGTTGACCGCGTAGAGGGCGATCACGATCAGGCCGAGGGCGCTCTGCGCCAGCGACGCGACCCGCGGGGCCCCGGTCGACGGTGAGGTCCGCCCGAACAACGCCGGCAGCACCCGCTCCCGGCCGAGCGCGAAGGCGTACCGGGCGGTGGTGTTGTGGAACGAGATCATCGCCGCCAGCAGCGAGGTGAGGAAGAGCGCCTCGCCGATGGCCACCGCGGTGTCGCCGAGGTGCGCGCCGGCGAGACTGAAGATCAGGCCGGTACTCTGTTCACGGGACTCCTCGACGATCTTGTCCGGCCCGGTGGCGACCGTCATCGTCCAGGCCGAGAAGGCGTACAGTCCGGCGATGATCGCCACCGACAGGTACGTGGCCAGCGGGACGGTCCGCTTCGGGTCCTTGCTCTCCTCGCTGAACACCACGGCGGACTCGAAGCCGGTGAAGCCGGTCGTGGCCAGCACCAGGATCGCGCCGACCCCCGGCACCAGCAGGTTGGCCGGCGACAGGGTGTCGAACCTGAGCGAGCCGCCGGCCGGGTGGGTGACCTGCCCCAGGTCGAAGACGAGGATCACCGTGATCTCGGCCAGCAGCAGCACGGCGAGCACCAGGGCGTTTACGTCCACCCGCAACACGCCCAGCACCGCGACCAGCGCCCAGGCCACCAGGGCCACCACCCACCAGGCGGGCGAGCCGCCGAAGAGCCGGCCCAGCACGGGCTCGGCGGCCGCGCCGATCGCGCCGTAGAGCCCGACCTGCAGCGCGTTGTACGCGATCAGCGCGACCCACGCCGCGCCGACGCCTCCGGGTCGGCCGAGCCCACGGGCGATGTACGCGTAGAACGCGCCGGCGTTCGTCAGCCGACGGGCCATCGCCACGTAGCCGACCGCGAAGAGGGTGAGCACCGCCGCGACCACCAGGAACGCCAGCGGGATGCCGGTGACCCCGGTGACGGCATACCCCGTGGTGATCAGGCCGGCCACCACGGTCAGCGGGGCGGCGGCGGAGAGGACGAAGAAGATGACCGACGGTACGCCGAGCCGGCCGCGGGCCAGGGCCTCGGAGACGTTGCTCGCGCGTTCGGCTTTGGTTGCAGGGGGCATGGGGGCTGCTCCGGTGGGAGGGGGGAAGGGGGCGGTGACCCGGAGGTCAGGGGATGCCGCGCAGCACCGCGGCGCCGACGGCGGCCTCGGTGTGCACGACCAGTTCCTTCAGCGGCGCGGGCAGCGCCGGGATGAGCGCGCCCAGCCGGCGGTGGGCCTCCGGACCGGCGCTGTACAGCACCTCGCGGGTCAGCCCGGTGGCGGCGATCAGACCGAGCAGCAGAGCGTCCGGCACGTCGATCGGCTCGGGACGCTCCAGCAGCGTCCACAGCCGGGCCGCCGGCCAGGCTGCCGCGTTCAGGTCGACCGGTACGTAGCTGAGGCTGGTTCGCAGCAGCCGCCGGTTCTCCTGACGGCGCAGCACCCCGGCGCGGGCCAGCCGCTCGCCGACCGCGGTCACCCCGGTCTGGGCCAGAAAGCTGAGCCAGGTGCGGACCGCCCGGTGCTGGGACTCGCCGATCAGCTGATCGAGCACGGTGTGCGCGAGCGCGTCGGCCGGCGGCCGGCGGTCGAGCACGGTGACCATTCCGGATGTGACGGTGATCCGTCGAAAAAGGAGCAACTCACCGAGAAGGCCGGCGGCGAGCCCGAGCCCGAGCGCGGCCGGGTGCAGCTTGGCCTTGCCCCGGCCGTCGTTGTGGGCGATCAGGAAGAACTCGTCGGCGATGAGCAACGAGCCTCCCGGCTATCCACAAACGATCGATACCGCGAAGAGAATGCACGTCAGGGTCCGGCAATGCAACTCCCGAATTCGACGGTTGCACTCCGTACCGGCGCGACCTGCGGATCTTGTCGTGACAGACTCGGAGGGTGACCGCCAGCCCCACCGTTCGCCGCCGCCGCATCGCCCGTGAACTCCGCCAACTGCGCGAACGCGCAGGGATGACCCTCGATGTCGCCGCCCGCCAGCTCGACATGTCGAAGAGCAACCTTTCCCGGATCGAGAACGCGCAGATCGGCATCAAACCGCGCGACGTCCGCGCCGCGCTCGCGCTCTACCAGGTGACCGGCGCCGACGCCGAGGCGCTGATCGAGATCGCCCGAGGGGCGCAACAGCGCGGCTGGTGGCAGAACTACAGCGATGTCCTGCCGGAGTGGTTCGAGTTCTACGTCGGACTGGAGGCCGAGGCGGCCACGCTGCGCACGTACGAGGCCGAGGCGGTGCCGGGACTGCTGCAGACCGAGGCGTACGCCCGGGAGATCTACCGGATCACCGCGGGCGAGGACGGCATCGAGCGCAAGGTCGCCGCCCGGCTGCGCCGGCAGGAGGTGCTGCACCGGGAGTCGCCCGTCCGGCTGTCGGTGGTGCTCAACGAGGCGGTGCTGCTGCGCCCCGTCTGCCGGCCGGTGGCGATGGCGGATCAGCTCAGCCACATGGTGAAGCTCGCTCAACTACCTAACGTAACCATTCAGGTACTTCCATTCGATGCCGGCGGTCATCCGGCGATGAGCACCCCCTACGTCATCCTCGGCTTCGCCGACGCGGCCGACGCCTCCGTGATTTACCTGGACAACCTCACCATGGGACTGGCTCTGGAGGATGTCGCACAGGTGCACCGGTATAGCCTTCTGCATGAGGAGCTGTGCCGGATGGCATTGGATCCGACGGCGTCGCTGAACCGTCTGGAGGAGGCTTCTCGTAACTTTGCGTGACCGCTCGGCGGCACGCCGACGGAAGACGAAAGGTACGGGGATGACCGCGCTCGACCTGTCCAGGGCGGACTGGCTCACCAGCACGCGCAGCAGTGGCAACGGCAACTGCGTGGAGGTCGCCGCCGTGGGCGGTCGGATCGCCGTGCGGGACAGCAAGGACCGCCATGGTCCGGCGCTGGTCTTCGCGCCGGAGGCATGGGCGGCCTTCGTCACCGGCATGGACGGGGTACGCCCGGCCTGAGCACCGGGTGAGAGATTGGGAGCGTGCTTTCCGACGTACCCCTTGACCTACCGGTCCGGCCGGTGCTGCCGGCGCTGGTCGAGGCGCTGCGCACGGCCGGCAGCGGGGTGCTGGTCGCGCCGCCCGGCACCGGTAAGACCACCCTGGCGCCGCTCGCGGTGGCCGACGCGGTCGCCGGGCGGGTGGTGATCGCCCAGCCCCGCCGGGTGGCCGCCCGGGCCGCCGCCCACCGGATGGCCGCCCTGCTCGGCGAGCGCGTCGGCGGCCGGGTCGGGTACGCGGTGCGCGGCGAGCGCCGGGTCGGGCCGGACACCCGCGTCGAGGTGGTCACCACCGGCCTGCTGGTGCGGCGGCTGCACCGCGACCCGGAGCTGCCCGGGGTCGGCGCGGTGCTGCTCGACGAGTGCCACGAGCGGCAGCTCGACGCCGACCTGGCGTTGGCGTTCACCGTCGAGGCCCGGGGCACGCTCCGGCCCGACCTGTGGCTCCTGGCGATGTCCGCCACCCCGCAGGCGGACCGGTTCGCCGCGCTGCTCGGCGTGCCCGACCGGCCCGCGCCGGTGGTCCGGGCCGAGGCGGCCCTGCACCCGGTGACCCGGATCTGGGCACCGCCACCCCGGCCGGTCGCCACGCCGGGCGCGGGCCGGGTCGATCCGGCCCTGCTCGACCACGTGGCCGCCACGGTCCGGCGGGCGCTGCGCGAACAGGACGGGGACGTGCTGGTCTTCCTGCCCGGGGCCGGCGAGATCGCGGCGGTCGCCGCCCGCCTGGCCGACCTGCGTGACGCCGTCGCCGTGCTGCCGCTGCACGGCCGGCTGTCCGGGGCCGCGCAGGATGCGGCGCTGCGGCTGACACCGCCCCGGCCCGACGCGTCCAACCTCGCGCCGGCGGCCGGATCGGTCGCGGCGGACCGGCGGCGGGTGGTGCTGGCCACCGCGGTGGCGGAGAGCAGCCTGACCGTGCCCGGGGTACGGGTGGTGGTGGACGCCGGGCTGAGCCGGGTGTCCCGCACCGACCTGGCCCGGGGCTTGGGCGCGCTGGTCACCGTGCCGGTGTCCCGGGCGGCGGCCACCCAGCGGGCCGGCCGGGCCGGGCGGGAGGCCCCCGGCACGGTCTACCGGTGCTGGTCCGAGGCGACCCACGCCCGGCTCGCCCCGCAGCCGGAGCCGGAGATCGCCACCGCCGACCTGACCGGGTTCGCGCTGGAACTGGCCGCCTGGGGCGATCCGGACGGCACTGGACCAGGGCTGCCCGACCCGCCGCCGCCGGCCGCCCTCACGGTCGCGCGGGAGACCCTCACCACGCTCGGCGCGGTGGACGCGGACGGCCGGATCACCGCCCGGGGGCAGGCCATCGCGGCGGTCGGGGCGCATCCCCGGTTGGCCCGGGCGCTGCTGGACGGGGCGGAGCGGGTCGGCACGGACCGGGCCGCCGAGGTGGTCGCGCTGCTCGCCGAGGAGACCCTCACCGGCACCGGGGACGACCTCACCGCGCTCTGGCGCCGGCTGCGCGGCGGCGCCGATCCGGCGGCCACCGCCCGCTGGCGTGCCGAGGTACGCCGCCTGCGCGCGGCCCTGCCGACGGGCGTCCCACAGTCGGTCCGGGACGGCCGCGGGCCGGCGGCGAACAGCGATCGCCTCCCCGACGACCTGGCGGCAGGGCTGCTGGTCGGGCTGGCGTACCCGGAGCGGCTGGCCCGGGCCCGGCGGGCCGGCGGTTCCACGTACCTGATGGCCGGCGGGACCGCCGCGGAGCTGGCGGCCGGGTCGCAGCTGGTCGGGTCGGCGTGGCTGGCCGTCGCGGTGGCCGACCGCTCCCCCGGCGCGCCGACCGCCCGGGTCCGGCTCGCCACGCCCGTGGACGAGGCGACCGCGCGGGAGGCCGGCGGCCCGCTGCTGCGCACCGACCGCGAGGTCGGCTGGGCCGGCGGGGACGTGGTGGCCCGCGAGGTGGTCCGGCTCGGCGCGATCGAGTTGGTCGACCGGCCGCTGGCCGCGCCGGATTCTGCGCGGCTCGCCGAGGCCGTGCTGTCCGGGCTGCGTCAGGCCGGCCTCGGCCTGCTGGGCTGGACGCCGGAGGCGACCGCGCTGCGTCGGCGGCTGGCCTTCTGCCGGCAGGCGCTCGGCGAAGACTGGCCGGACGTGTCCGACCCGGCGCTGCTCGCCGACGTGGCCGGCTGGCTCGGCCCGGACCTGGCCGGGGCCCGGCGACGGGCCGACCTGGGCCGGATCGACGTCGCGGTGGCGCTGCGCCGGCTGCTGGACTGGCGGCAGGCGGCCCGGCTGGACGAGCTGGCGCCGGAACGGCTCGCGGTGCCCAGCGGCTCCCGGATCCGCGTCGACTACGCCGACCCGGCCGCGCCGGTGCTCGCGGTCAAGCTCCAGGAGACCTTCGGCTGGCGGAACGCGCCGCGGATCGCGGACGGCCGGGTGCCGGTGCTGTTGCACCTGCTCTCCCCCGCCGGCAGGCCGGTGGCGGTCACCGCCGACCTGGCCTCGTTCTGGCGGGTGGGCTACCCGCAGGTGCGGGCGGAGCTGCGCGGGCGCTACCCGCGGCACCCGTGGCCGGAGGATCCGACCACCGCCGAGCCCACCCGACGCGCCACGCCGCGCCGACGCTGACCCGGGCTACTCGTCCACGACGTCGGCGATCACCACGGTCACGTTGTCGGGGCCGCCGGCCCGCAGCGCCAGGTCGATCAGCTTGGCCGTGCACGCCTCCCGGTCGGAATATTCGGTGAGCACCTCGGTGAGAGTGTCCGCGCGGACCACGTTGGAGAGGCCGTCGCTGCACAGCAGCCAGCGATCGCCGGCCCGGGGCAACATCGTCGCGTACGCCGGGGAGACCTCGTCCCCCTGCAACGCCTGGGTGACCACGGCCCGCCGGGGGTGGCTGCTCGCCTGGTCGGGAGTGATCACGCCCTGGTCGACCAACATCTGCACGAAGGTGTCGTCCCTGGTGATCTGCTTCAGCACGCCCTCGCGGAACAGGTACGCCCGGGAGTCGCCGACGTGGGCCAGGGCCAGGCAGCTGCCGGTGCGGGCGAAGAGCAGCGCGGTCAGGGTGGTGCCCATGCCCTGGCGTTCCGGGTCCTCGAGGACGGCCTGCCGGATCCCTGCGGTGGCCAGCTCGATGCCGCCTTGGAGGGCGGCGACCAGCGCGTCCTCGGGGGTCTCCACGTCCAGCGGGGCGACCGCGTCCATGGCGATCCGGCTGGCCAGGTCACCGGCCGCCATGCCGCCCATGCCGTCGGCGACGGCGACAAGCCAACTCCCGGCGTGCCGGGCGTCCTGGTTCCCGCTGCGGATCAGCCCACGGTCGCTCGCCCCCACGGAACGAAGCTTCAGGGTCATGGGAGGCAGCCTGCCAGGCGAAGGGCGCAGTTGTCTCTAGGAGATCAGGACGATGCCGGGCGGCGCGGCGAATCTCACTGCCGGGCACGGCGCGGGACCATCGTCCCGGATCAATTGACAGCCGGGGGATGCGCTGGAAACATCAGGCGGAACTGGGAGCGCTCCCAGCTCTCGCCGTCCTCACCACCACCCGACGCA